>CAZZEV010000027.1:0-16316 GCA_964653305.1 uncultured Cellvibrionaceae bacterium
TGGAATGCAGATGAGCTGGAAGACTGTTTTGTTTTGGTGGATTTTGCTGTTGGCCGTGGCGGTGTTGGTGGGTGTTGCGGTTCGGTTGATCGGGCAGATGAAAAACACACAATAATATATCAAGTACACCGCCAACCTACGGTCGGTAAATAAATTTCGTGTGTGCAAGTATTCGTTTATAAATTAATTAAAGAGAGTGTAATGGCTTCAAAATTTTATGTGGTATGGGCAGGGCGGGAGACGGGGATTTTTACCGATTGGGCTACCTGCAAAAAAAATGTCGATGGATTTAATGGTGCGCGTTATAAATCATTTACAACTCGCGAAGAAGCAGAAGCGGCTTTTGGCGGTGCAAAACCCACTGCTGGAACCGGGCGTGCTGCCGCGGCGAACGGTGCAAAAATCAAAACCTATAATGCGGCTGAAGTAAATGCATTACCGGTGGATGTAAAAATATTTACCGACGGTGGCTGCGAACCAAACCCTGGCGAAGCGGGTTCGGGGTTGGCGGTTTATCGCGGTAATAAAGTGGCTGAACTTTGGTATGGTTTGTATAACCCAATGGGCACTAACAACACCGCCGAATTAAATGCCTTGCACCAAGGTTTGCTGCTCGCAAAAGAGGAAATCGCTCAAGGCAAAACCGCTGCGGTGTTTTCTGACTCTCAATACTCCATTCAATGCGTTGTGCAATGGGCAATCGGCTGGGAAAAAGCGGGCTGGAAAAAGAAAGGCGGCGAGATTAAAAACCTTGAGCTGATTAAAGAGATTTACTCTCTGCACCAAACCCTGAAAGATAATGTGCAAGTGCTGCACGTAAATGGTCACGTAGGGGTGCAAGGTAACGAACTCGCCGACCGCATGTCCATTCTTGCCATTCAATCCCGCGAAACCGAATTCGCGCTTTATCGCGAACCCTTGGATATCGCCGCGATATTGGCAACACGCGCTGGTTGATATAACCCGCATACCCGAAAATGGGGTCAACCATTGTAGGAAGAAAAACAAACAGGTGAATCTATTCTTGAATGCATCGAAGTAGATTACAATCTGTACCATCACCATGGCGCGATTGGGTTTATGGTGGCTGATCGCTTTGAGACGCGTCCAAGTGTTCGAAGTTGATGTTTATGATCATGCGATCATTGTGATCGAGTTAAAGAGTCAGATATTGGATTAACTACCTGTCGATATAATATATAGCGTAACGTGAACCCACTAGGGTTTTGATTATTTTAAATTAGCACTATTAAGTGTTGCGTGCTTATTTTTAGGACTTTAAATAATAATGAACAATCTGCACAGCAGCGCTGAAATTGGTACAACAATGAACTTTAAAGTTCCTACAATTATTGATCTTGAAGCCTCTGGTTTTGGAAGCCAAAGTTACCCGATAGAAGTGGGATTTTCTTTGCCTAATGGCCGTTTAGAATGCACTTTAATTCGCCCCGAACCTTCGTGGACTCATTGGGATGAATCTGCTTATGCGGTGCACGGAATTACAAGAGAATTATTATTGGCATTCGGTAAGCCGGTAGATCAGGTTGCGCATTGGTTAAATAAACAATTAAAAGGCACTACTGTTTATTCCGATGCGTGGGGGCATGATTACGCATGGCTCGCCATTTTATTTGATGCGGCAAACCTCGCACCCGCCTTCAAGCTGGATCATCTCGCCAGCATTCTGCCTGAGTGTGAATCGGCTCGATGGAATCAGGTTCATCAAGAAATTGAATTAGAGTTGGGCTTAAAGCGACATCGCGCTAGTAATGATGCACTTATGCTGCAGCGTACTTGGGTGCGCTTAATGGAAAGCAATATTTTTTCAGTTGCATAAGACAACAGATTTTTTATGACCGTAAAACATTATTTTCACGAGCTGCGCTTATTAATTGGTTTTGAGCGTAATACGACGAGCCATGGCGAAAAATGGATTTCCGGTATAGGTGCTATGTTGGGTATTTTGGCCGTGTATTGGATAACCCGCTGGCAATTTCCACACGGATTTATGGAGAATGCGGGAAGTCTTGTGATGGTTACCTCTATGGGAGCGTCGGCAGTACTCTTGTTCGCGGTGCCTCAGGGCGCACTGTCGCAACCGTGGGCACTTGTAGGTGGACATTTGCTATCTGCATTTGTCGGTGTCAGTTGCCAAAAATTATTCCCCGATCAAACCTGGACACCTGCGCTTGCAGTTGGCCTTGCAGTTGGCGTAATGCATTATTTACGTTGTATTCATCCACCAGGTGGTGCAACCTCGCTGGCCGCTGTTATTGGTGGTTCAGAAGTATCTGCACTGGGCTATCACTTTCTCATCATGCCCATCTTAATTAATGTGATTGCGATTTTATTAATGGCAATTGCATTCAATGCTTTATTTCATTGGCGTCGTTACCCTGCGCATGTTAATAAACGCATTCGCGAATCAAAACAAACTCAACCAGCAGTGCGTCAATTTGAATTAACGCAAGAAGATTTTTCTGCCGCTATGCAGCAATTGAATTCCTATGTTGATGTGACCGCAGAGAGTCTTACTGAATTATTGGAATTAGCTAAACAACATGCGGAAAAAAATATTACGCATCCTGCGGATATTATTCCCGGTCGCTTTTATAGCAATGGCAAACTCGGAAAATTATGGAGTGTTCGCCAAGTGTTAGATGGCTCAGACGAAGATGTCATCCCCGAAAAAGATCGCGTAATTTATAAAGTGCTAGCGGGCGATGGCGCTTATCAAACCGCAATTTGTTTGCGCAGTGAATTCCGCCAATGGGCACGTTTTGAGGTTAAGCCACAGGATAATGGTCGCTGGATAAAAGTGGATACAGAGTAATCTTCACTTCCTATAATCAACTATTAACGAGTTACAATTTACAACAAATTACTGGCTGTAGTTAGCGAGAGCAATCGTTACTATGCCTTTTTAAATGCATTAAATGCCTCAGGGGATATTCATGTTTTCACGTACTTTATCAAAGCTCACCATGGCCGCTGTTTTTTCTTTGTCAGCTAGCTTTATGGCTGCGCAATCTGCCCACGCAACCATTGTTCAATTTCAAACCGTTATGGGTGATTTTTCAGTCAATCTCTATGACAAAACCACACCCAAAACCGTAGAAAACTTTTTGGCGTATGTAAAATCAGGCGCTTACAGCAGCTCTATTATTCACCGCTCGGTGCCTGGTTTTATCGTACAGGGTGGCGGCTATAAATATGAGGCTAAGCCACCATTGGTTGCGGTTACACAAAATGCGCCTGTGGTTAACGAGCCTGTATACACTAATAGACGCGGGACTATCGCAATGGCGAAATTGGGCGATCAGCCAAACTCGGCAACTAATCAATGGTTTTTTAATCTTGCCAATAATTCTGCGACCTTAGATCCGCAAAACGGTGGGTTTACCGTTTTTGGGGAGGTAACAGGTAACGGTATGGCAATTCTAGATGCCATGGCGGCAGTGAGTATTTTTAATGCCGGCTCCCCCTTCAATGAACTTCCATTACGCAATTACACAACCACAGACGCAACTAATGGTGTTGCTATTACCGATAAGCAGTTGGTGATGATTTTGGGCATCGTTGTTTTAGATGCAAATGTTGATACTGCGGCAAATTTAACCCCTCCAAAAACGACTTATACCCCAAACACTGGTGGTGGCAGCGGTGGCGGCTCATCCAATAACAGCAGTGGCGGTGGTGGTTCCATGGGGTGGGCAAGTATATTGATGCTATTAGCGCTGCTTGGTCTTGGCCGTAGCCGCCGCTAGCGAAGAGTTGCTATACTCAAGGCGATGTTTTTCCTATTCGGTTTACCTAAAACTGCTTGGCAAGCCATTGCCAAGCAGTTTTTTATTTTAAGGAGCTTTTGATGATTACCTACCTATATTGGCTTGCTGTCATTTTAACTGCAGGGTTACTCGGCTGGGTTATCGGCCGATTTATTAGCTGGAAGTTTGGCGTTATCGCTGCTGTGATTGTGTTGTTAGTAGGCTGGAGCGCATTCTATTTTAAATATGAGCAAGCCTTCGTAAAGAACTATGGCGGTGTTATGACTATTGCTGTACCTGAAGGGCAAATGCACATTTCTGCCACGTGGAAAGAAGAACATCTTTGGATTGAAAATTATGATCCTAAAACGAATTCTTGCTATTTCAGTGAATACTCCAAGGGGCACGTATTACAAGGTCGTGTGACCATTGAAAACTGCAATCCTATACTGCCAGTAAAGCACTAAGGTTTTAAAAATTTAAAAATTAGATTTTTTTGATCTAACAGTAGGATTTTCTTTAAAAGTGCGCGATGGAAGCTACCTTTAAGGAGAGTAAATAAATTATTTTAAGGTGAGATTGATGAGATCTGTTGTTTCTGTAGTGAAAACGGTTTTTTGTTTAGCATTGCTCTTTGGGGTGCAGCAAAGCTTTGCGGTGACGGTTAAGGGAAATACCTGCGAGGCTATTCAAAAAACCATTGATAAACTACCTGCAATCGGTGGAGAAGTTATTATTCCTGCGGGAAAATACACATGCTCCACACCAATTATTTTAGATCGCGACAATATCATCGTAAGAGGTGAGGGGGCTGCTACTCTGTTGCGTGTGGCAGATGGGGCCAATATTCCTGTGTTTGTAATGGGACAGGCAACTCATCCACCTAAGATTACTAGGCGCTATATCCAAGTTAAAAATTTGCATATTGATGGCAATAGACGCAATCAAACCTCTGAATGTATGGGTGGGCCTTGTAGTGAACAATTCCCATTACGTAATAATGGAATAACTATTCGTCGTTGCGAAGACTGTGTTGTAGACAACGTAACGGTCTACGGCGCTATCTCTGGTGGTTTAGTGACTGAACTGAAATGTGATCGATTAATGGTGCGTGATTACACGTCTCACGATAATGAGTTTGATGGAATTGCCTTTTATGAAACGGAAAACAGTACGTTTTCCGGTATAAACTTATACAACAATAAAGGAGCGGGTATTTCCGCCGATATCCGCTTTAATAACAATAAGTTTAGTGATGTAACCATTACAAACTCACAAACTGTGGGTATTTTTATGCGTGACTCATCTAACAACTCATTCACTAATGTTCATATTCGCAACTCAAAAGAACATGGTATTTTTCTGGCGCAGGTGGATAAAGAAATTCATACCCCTGCTGCAGGGAACACATTTAATAGCTTGGTTATTAGCGATTCTGGTGGTTATGGAATTTTGATTAGTGATGCGTCCTGCATTAACAACCTTTTTGTTGCAAGCCAGTATATTGATAATAAGAAAGGGTGTTACGGTGAAGCCGCTTCAAACTTAATTGAAGGCGTTGGCGCAATCTGTCGATAATATTTTTTGACTGCGAAAGCAAAAAAACCATCAGCATGCTGATGGTTTTTTTTGCATTAAATATTATGGTTTGTTCAGGTCATTATGGGTTCAAAGTTATCCGGCTTTGAAAAGGTTGCATAGGTTAAGTTGAGGTATAAATTCAACACATGCGGCGATTGCTGTAAAAATATTTCTAAAAAGCGCGTGCTATTTGGCAACTTATCTTTATAAACCTCAACACAATAAGCTTTAGCTGCCCGTTCAATGACTTCACTAAAGACAATAGGACGTTTGAATTTTGCATCTGTATTTATTGTGCAGTACTGCGTGAAAGCATAAAGCGCTTCAACAACTGCACTCTTATAGTAGGCTGGATGAAGCTGGTGGGTTAACTGGTCTATGAGAAGTGCAAAACTTTCCTCGCCCGGTGTCATAGAGCTGCGAGTCATTTCACAATCCAACACAAAGCTCTCTGGTGCAGACTGACCAAACACCAATTTCTTTGCGTGCCCCAAACTGTTCCAAATTTCCTTCAAAAAATGATTGTCAAAGTGGGTAATAAGCCCTCGCGCCAAACGCCACTCCATCCAGTCTGTGTTGGCAGAATCAGCCGCAACAACCTCGCTCATCATGGCGTATTCATCGTGATACACCTTGTAAGGCACAATATGGTTAACACCTTGTGCAAACACTTTGGTGCGAGAAATTAAGACGTTTTTAAGCTTCTTGTAGATTTTTGCTGGTGACTGTAAGCCGATCCATTCCAACATACTCACATCTTCGGCATCGTCCTTATCCATCGCAAATAACATAAGGAAGTTGCGAAGCTGAATCGAGCGCAATCCATCAAAGAGTTTTGGATCTGTGCGAATCAGGCCGCCAATTGCTGACAATAGCTCCAGCACCAAGGTTCGTTCTAATGGATCTTTAAAGTTGTGATTAATGCCTTCAAAGAACTCTGTGTTAGAAAATGATTGATCTACTTTTATTTCAGTAAAATTGTTGTCGCCAACCGTAATCGATAAATTACGCGCTGCAATAACTGTCAAACTATCGCCCAAATCCACTGGCGAGTAGT
Source organism: uncultured Cellvibrionaceae bacterium (assembly GCA_964653305.1). Classification (GTDB taxonomy): domain Bacteria; phylum Pseudomonadota; class Gammaproteobacteria; order Pseudomonadales; family Cellvibrionaceae; genus Cellvibrio. Next base: position 6,406 of record CAZZEV010000027.1, read on the forward strand.
TCATTTTTGCAAAACAGTAACGTGCCAGCAGCCAATTATTTTTACTTTGTGCGCGATAATAAATTTCTTTAATGAAGTCACGGATCGTAATGTTGGTGTTTAGACCGTCAATAACAAAATCCATTGGGCGATCAGTTAAATAGGCAACCGATTTTCTAAAATTAATAATGTCATTTTCAGTATTAAAATTCGTTAGGATGTTTTTGGGGACAGCCTCAAGCCAAGTGCAGTCCAACTCTTTGTCGAGCAAGGTGCTGGATTCATTAAGGGATGTAACGGAGTTAACGTGGAAGTATGGGATGCTTAATTGATTAACACGTGATGCTCTATAGGCTAAATTCGCCGATGCATACCCAACATATTCTTGCTCAGTGCGCAATTGATAATCGCGGAACATGGCAAACAAACTATTTACATTGGGAATTTTGCAAAGCTTTTTATCCACTAAAAAAGAAAAAACAGCAACTTCTGAACTCAGCCAATGTTTGTGGATATATTGAATTTCTTGGGTCACATATTCAATTACCATTTGTGAATCAAACATGCGGTAATCTTCTTTCTCACTTTGTAACCAACTTAAACACAAATAAACTTTGTTGTTAATTTCGTGTGCTTGAGAAGTCGTGAGACTTTGCAAACGGCGGCGAGGGCGGCCCGTTAAACCAAGCGCTTTGTTTTCACCAACATGCGCATAAGCTTCCATAAGGCTTGGCGCACTGACCACGGCCATAGGCTTAATGTCTTGAATGGTTTCTGCAATAACACCTTGCTTTGCAAGCGCAGCTTTTACTTCTTCCGTTTCTGCAAGTACGACCAATGCAATTTGTGATTTTACAAATTTGGTCGAACGACGTCGCATTTTCAAAGGGTCTAAATCCTCTGTGCGCAGTAAACCTTCATCCATCATTAAGCCGGTTAAGTACAAACTTTGCGCCCACACTAAAGGAACGTTTTCATTGGGGAGGCGCGGTTGCGAGCGAGGGTTTTTCTTTTCCGCATCAATATTTTCTTTGGCAACATAATAAAGTTCAGGCAGCAAGCCTATGCCATCTTGGGTTACCATTAAAGCTTCTAATTTTTTGCGATAATGTTTAGCAGTTGCTTCGCTACCATCAAAGAGAGCACTTATATATAAATAAGTGAAAAATAACGGCCATTCAGATTCGATATTTTCAAATTTACCCAATTCAGTTTGCTCGTAATAAATTCTCGAGCTTTCTTCAACAACAGTTTGATGTCCATCCAATAAAAAGCGTTTGCAACCGTAGTTTCCACCAAGCTTGGTTAAAATAGAATCTCGTGTTTGAGTCGCGAGTGTTTCTTTACCCACTGCGAATGCAGGGAAACCAATAATACTAAGCAGTGCACTATCCACTTCTTTTGAAAGTGATTCGCGCGGTAAAAGTGAGGTGAGGGTGGTTCTTGCCAAAGAAATCGCATCGGCAATGACATGGATAACGCCGCGCTTTGACGAATGTTCGCCGTAAAGATTAAAACCATCCAAAGCCTGCAGTGCGGCTTTGGCCATGCCTACCGAACTGGCGTTAATTTCGGTGCGACCGTTGTTAACTTTGTTGCCGCGCTCCCATATACCGTAATCAGGCATACGGTAAGCGCTGGAAATGTAGTACACCAAGTTTTGAATAAAATCGACTTCATCGTTGGTGCAGACAATGCGTAAGCCCGATGCTGTCATTTGAGCCAGCATCAACAAATACAGTGAAGTCGCATCAATTTGTAGGTGACCCCAGGCGTTATCCGCAACAACCGGCAAACCTGTTGCCGTATCGTATTTTGCATGCAAAGCATCAATGTTATTGAGCGTATGTTTAAAGGTTTCAACTTTTTGCGCCTGACGCATCATCGATTGCATCAAACCGCGCATAAGTTTGATTGTGGATTGTTCTAATTGGTCACTTTTGTTTGTTTCTCCTTGGCGCCTGTAAGCAAGGCCGAGACCCCAAACACAGATAATTGAATAAACGTTATCGCGCACCCATGCATCGGTATAGTCGCCATGAATGTTGACGCTTGTGCTCGCGGGCAAGAGACCTGTAACGGGATGTTGTCGGCTCAGAATGACTGTTTCTACCTCAGCGTACAAGCGCTCTAACAGTTGTGTATGTTTCATAGTAAACCGTAGTTATGAATTATAAGGACATGTGTATTGATACAGAGCCAACACCTTTTAACGTAGGAGTTTAGCCTATATCTATAGAGATATAGCTACGAGTAGAGCCATTTAAAAATAAGTCACCCCAATATGCAATTTAACATAATATACATTATGCGCATTCAGTATTGATATGCTTAATAACCATTGGTGTAATTGCCGCTCTACTCATTCTAATTGTGATTATGCATAGATCTTGCCATGGCATACATTTAGACCGACTTGCATGTACACAAGAGTTTTATAATTCTCGTCATTAGGATCGCCAAGTTCTGCAGCGAAAATGATCAATATTTGTTTGAGGCGTGCGTAATTTGAACTGCTTATGGTGAACATCCGCAACTAGATTAGGTGTTGTGGATTTAATCGATAAATTGCGGATTTACTAAGATGCATTGTTATGATTTTGCGCACCAATAATGAGCATGTTGGAGTAGGTCATCCCTTCCCTACTTTGTATCTTTTTACAGCGTTACTGCTACCCAAATAGGATCGGTTTCAAAACAGCTTATTCTCTACGCCACTGAGTCCCGCCAGCTTTTGAGTCCTCAAGCACCACTTTTTGCTCTAGCAAAAGCTTGCGAATCTCATCGGCGCGGGCGTAGTTTTTATCGGCTTTAGCTTGAACACGCTCGGCAATTAAACGCTCCACTTCTTCTGCCGCTATTACATCATTACCGCCCGCCTGCAAAAACACTTCTGGGTTTTCTTGTAGTACACCTAAAATCAAACCGAAGGCTTTTAATTGACCGACTAAATTGTTGGCCAAATCAGGTTCGTTTTTGGCGTTATTTAAATCGCGCACTAAATCGTACATGCCAGCTAAAGCTACGCGAGTGTTGAAGTCATCATTCATGGCGTCCACAAAAGCTTTGTAGTAAGGGCTTTCTTGCATTTCGCTAAAAGCTAAAGGGGCGACATGGTTATAGCCACGCAATGCGCCGTAGAAACGTTCTAGGCCTGCGCGCGCTTCAATAAGATTATCTTCAGCGTAATTAATGGGACTGCGGTAATGGCTGCTCACCAACAAGAAACGCACAACTTCTGGGTGATATTTTTCCAATACATCGCGAATAGTGAAAAAGTTGCCGAGTGATTTTGACATTTTTTCGCCGTCTACACGTACAGCGCCAGCGTGCATCCAGTAATTTACATATTTGCAACCGTTAGCAGCTTCACTTTGCGCTATTTCGTTTTCATGGTGCGGGAACGGAAGATCTGGCCCGCCGCCATGAATATCAAAGGTATCGCCACAGCATTTTTTGCTCATGGCAGAACATTCGATATGCCAGCCTGGGCGACCATTACCCCATGGCGATTGCCATGCAGGCTCACCAGCTTTGGCGGCTTTCCAAAGCACAAAATCGCGCGCATCTTCTTTTATTTCATCAACTTCAATGCGCGCGCCTGCCAACAACTCATCCACATTTTTATTGGTGAGTTTGCCGTAATCCTTAAAACTGGTTACACGATAATAAACATCGCCATTGCTTGCAGCATAGGCGTGGCCTTTTTCAATCAGCTCATTATTCATATCAATAATGCCATCGATAAAACCAGTCGCACGCGGCTCAATATCGGGGCGAGCAATGCCTAAGCGAGCTTCGTCTTCATGCATGTAATCAATAAAGCGTTTAGTAAGCGCGGTGTACTCTTCGCCATTTTCATTGGCGCGCTTAATAATCTTGTCGTCAATATCCGTGATATTGCGAACGTAATTTACATCCCAACTTTGGCTGCGCAAGAAGCGAGTAATTACATCGAAGGCAACCAAAACTCGTGCATGGCCAATATGGCAGTAGTCATACACAGTAATGCCGCAGACATACATAGAAATTTTCCCCGGTTGCATGGGTTTGAAAATTTCTTTTTGGCGAGTAAGGGTGTTGTATATCTGGAGCATGTTCAAATCCATAAAAAATTGCGATAAACCTTCAGAGCATCTGATTTGTTTCTGCGAGACCGTCGGAGGCAGAACGACCCACATGGATGCGGGAAGTGCCCTGAAGCGACTGGATCGCGTAAGGGCCAAGACGTCGAGCGTATTTACGGCGGGTCTAGCGGGAATAAATCAGGTGCAATGTCGTGTTACGGTACTCGTAAAACTCGCACCTAACCCGACCTACGTGTTCTTACTATTCTTGATCGTCAATCTTTGCAAAACTGTCTTTTAATCCGATGGTACGGTTAAATACAATCTTGTCAGCGGTTGAGTATTTACTGTCTAAACAGAAATAACCTTGCCGTTCAAATTGGAAACGATCATCTAATTGAGCTTTGCCTAAACTCAACTCAGCTTTACAGCCCGATAAAATTTCCAAGTTATTTGGATTGATAAAGTCCAGGAAATTTTTACCGCCGGCATCCGGCGTTTCATCGATAAACAAGCGTTCGAAAATGCGAACGTCACAATCGATGTTTTGAGTCGCAGATACCCAGTGAATTACGCCTTTGGGTTTAACGCCATCTGCAGGGTCTTTACCCAAAGTGCCTTCGATAATACGCGCGCGGATCTCAATGATATTGCCTGCTTCATCTTTAATCGCTTCATCGGCCTCAATTACATAAGCGCCGCGTAAACGTGCACGTTTACCTAACACTAAACGCTTGTATTTTTTATTGGCTTCTTCGCGGAAATCTTCCTGCTCAATAAAAAACGTTTGAGTAAACGGAATAGAGCGATCACCTAAATCATCACGATTAGGATGATTTTGTACAGTCAAGGTTTCAACTTGATCGACAGGATAATTTGTCAAAGTCACTTTTAAGGGGCGCAATACGCACATAGCGCGCGGTGCATTTTTATCCAAATCATCGCGCACGCAGAATTCGAGCACGCCAACATCCACAATACCGTCTGAGCGAGTTACGCCAATACGATCGCAAAAATCGCGCAAAGCTGCTGGCGTGTAGCCACGGCGACGCATACCAGAAATAGTGGGCATCCGCGGGTCATTCCAACCATCGACATGATTTTCATCGACGAGCTGTTTTAATTTACGCTTACTGGTTACCGAATAATTAATATTCAAACGCGCAAATTCATATTGGCGTGGAATAGCCGGTACGGGCAAATTTTGAATAAACCATTCATAGAGTGGTTTGTGATCTTCAAATTCCAAGGTGCAAATTGAATGGGTAATGCCTTCAATCGCATCGCTTTGGCCGTGCGCAAAATCGTACGATGGATAAATGCACCACTTGTCGCCAGTTTGATGGTGATGTGCTTTTTTAATACGATAGATAATCGGGTCGCGCAAATTAATATTGGGCGAAGACATATCTATTTTTGCACGCAGCGAGCATGCACCTTCTTCAAAATCGCCAGCACGCATTTTTTCAAACAAGGCTAAGTTTTCTGCAATCGAACGATCGCGGTAAGGGCTATTTTTACCTGCTTCAACCAAAGTGCCGCGATACTCGCGCATTTGCTCTGCATTTAAATCACACACAAACGCCAAGCCCTGCTCGATTAAATGAATCGCCCAAGCATGTAACTGATCAAAGTAATCTGATGTGTAACGGACATTACCATTCCACTTGAAGCCGAGCCACTCAACATCTTGCTTGATGGAGTTAACGAATTCTTCGTTTTCTTTCTCAGGGTTGGTATCGTCAAAACGTAAATTGCAGGTGCCACCAAACTCATCGGCGAGGCCAAAATTTAAGCAAATAGATTTTGCGTGGCCGATATGCAAATAACCATTAGGTTCTGGCGGAAAACGAGTTGCGATAGACGTATGAGCACCCTGCTCTAAGTCCTTACGGATAATTTGTTGCAAAAAGTGCAGCGGCTTTTTGTTTTCGGTGGATGTGTTTGCGTCTGTTGAAGCGAGATGTTCGGTCATGCTGTTTTAACTTCCAAGAGTAAGACGAAATAGCAAAAATTGGGGGCTATTGTAGTGTAAGCGCCCCTTGATTGTCATTGACTGTGCCCGCTATTTAGGGGTTGAGCGGTAATCAGTTGTGCGCTTAAGCTGATAGCGCACCACGGCGCGCTGATGATCCAATAGCGTATTGGAAAATTCGCTAGTCCCATCGCCCTTGGCAACAAAATAGAGCGATTTTCCAGCATCTGGATGCAACGCCGCATAAAGCGACGCCTTACCCGGAATGGCTATAGGCGTTGGTGGTAAACCTTGAATGGTGTAAGTGTTGTAGCTGGTTGGGCGCTTAAGATCATCGCGGCTAATTTTGCCTCTATAGGCATCGCCCATACCGTAAATAACTGTGGGGTCGGTTTGCAGCGGCATGCCTATCTGTAAGCGACGCACAAACACGCCTGCGATTTTATCGCGTTCACCTTCGTGACCCGTCTCCTTTTCAATAATCGACGCCATTATTAACGCTTCGTAGTCATTGCGATAAGGCAAATTGGCAGATTTGTTGGCCCAAAGTTCATCCAAATTTTTGCGCATCGCATTGTAGGCCTGCGTGAGAATTTCTACGTCAGATGTGCCTCTGGAGAATCTATAAGTATCAGGGAAAAACCAACCTTCTGGATGTGAGATGGGTAGATTTAAAATCTCCAAACGTTTGGCGTCAGACTTGTCCGCTAACAAATGCTTGATCTCAGGCTCTGTCTTTATGGCGTCCATCACTTGCTTAAAAGTCCAGCCTTCAAGAAAAGTGACTTGATGTAAAACCACATCGCCTTTATTTAATTTTTCCAGCAGGCTGATAGGCGTTAAGCCTGCATCCAGCAAATATTCGCCGGGATGAATTTTTTCTTTGTGATAAAAACGCGCATACCAATTAAGCCAACGCGGATGGGCTAATATTTTTTTGCTAGCTAAATCTTGCGATAAATGACTCAGCGATTTCCCAGAGTCCAACTCGTAATGAAATCCTTTCTGCGGTATGGCCAAGGGCTCATTCAGCCAAGATGTAAAACTAAACCACAGATAAGTAAGACTAAGCCCCGCCAGAAAAACAACCAATAAAAGAACCGAGGTAATGCGGCCAAGGATAGATAATTTGGATGATGTCATTTTTATAGGCGCAATTGGTTTAAGTTTGAATAAATGATTAAGCGTGTTACACAGCCAGCGCTGCATTTAATGAATTTTGTAACTTTACTGTAAGTGTGTGCGCATTAAATGCTTGTGTTTGTTCGACTAAAACTTTCTGCACTGGCCAAATTCCATAAATGCTATTACATAAGAAGACGGAATCTGCACTCAGTAAATCTGTGATAGTTAGACGTTTAACATGAACCTTAAGACCTGCTTGTGGCGCTAAGGTTTCAATAATAAAACGACGCATAACACCCGATACACCGGCTTCCGATAAATCCGGGGTAAACAATTCGCAATTTTTAATGAGAAAAATGTTGCTAAATACAGCTTCAATCAAATTGCCTTGCGTATCTAATAAAATACCTTCTGCGATAGCATCATCCTGCCATTCGGTGCGCGCTAAAATTTGCTCCAGTCGATTGAGATGCTTTAATCCCGCCAAGCTCGGGTTGCAACTTAAACGTTGATTGCAGAGCCGAACGCTCACCCCTTCTGAAAAATAGCTTGGGGGATAATTTGCAGCAGGAAAAACCCCAATAACAATTGTTGGTGAAACTGATTCAGGAGCGCGATAACCTCTACCGCCCTGCCCGCGCGTCACTGTAATTTTCACCACTGCATGTTCAGTATCCTTAGCTGCAAGCGACGCAATCAAATTGGCAAATTGCGCTTCAATCAAATCGATTGATACGGGAATAAATAACTTTTCACAACTTTTGAACAAGCGCTCTTTGTGCAAGTGCCATAAAGGAATTTTGCCATGCAGCATTTTGCAAGTTTCAAACACCCCATCGCCATAGGCAAAGCCGCGATCAAGTGGAGATACTTGCGCGCCCAGAACACCATTTACAGCAATAGCAGGAAGTGTTTGCATAAATTTAATTCTTTTAATGTTCCTACACAAAAACGCCGAACATGGGTTCGGCGTTTTGGGTGTATTACTAACTCAACAGCTCATTAGACTTTTTTGAAAATCAATGAACCATTTGTTCCGCCAAAACCAAACGAGTTTGAAAGCACGGCTTCAATTTTTCGCTCTTGTGCAGTATGCGGAACCAAATTGATATCGCAACCTTCATCTGGATTATCCAAATTAATGGTTGGCGGTGCAACTTGATCGCGAATTGCAAGCACACTGAAAATAGCTTCAACAGCTCCCGCTGCACCTAGCAAATGGCCAATCATAGATTTGGTTGAGCTAACGGCAACATTATTAACCGATGAGCCCCAAACAGATTTAACCGCTTGGCATTCGGCTTTGTCGCCCGCTGGCGTCGAGGTGCCGTGAGCATTAACGTAATGGATATCTGATACATCAATTTTTGCGTCGCGTATTGCATTCACCATAGATGATGCAGCACCTGACCCATTTTCTGGCGGCGACGTCATGTGGTAAGCATCGCCGCTCATACCGAAACCAACCAATTCAGCATAAATACGTGCGCCGCGAGCCTTAGCATGTTCGTATTCTTCCAATACCAATACGCCTGCGCCATCGCCCAATACAAAACCGTCGCGGTCGCGGTCCCAAGGGCGGCTAGCCGCTTGCGGATTATCGTTACGCGTTGAAAGTGCGCGAGCTGCAGCAAAGCCACCTAAACCCAGAGGTGTTGTAGCCATCTCGGCGCCGCCGGCTACCATCACATCGGCATCACCGTATTGAATCATACGCGCAGCAAAACCAATGCTGTGCGTGCCTGTGGTACATGCAGTAGTGATCGCAACATTCGGGCCGCGCAAGTTATGCATGATCGAAAGGTTGCCAGAAATCATATTGATAATGGCGCTAGGAACAAAGAAAGGAGAAATGCGTCGAGGGCCTTTTTCAGCGAGGGTAATCGCACCTTCTTCAATGGTGCCAATACCGCCAATTCCTGAACCAATTGACACACCAATACGACCCGCGTTAGCTTCAGTAATCTCTAAACCAGAATCGCGAATCGCTTGAATGCCAGCAACCATACCGTATTGGATAAAGGGGTCCATTTTACGGGCATCTTTGCTGGGGAAATAATCATCCACCACCAAATTTTTCACTGAAGCACTGAACTGAGTGGTAAATGCAGAGGCATCAAAGCTGCTAATGGTGGCGATACCACTTTTGCCATTCACAATGCCATGCCAAGTATCAGCAACTGTATTTCCCAGTGAACTGATCATGCCTAGACCAGTGACAACAACTCTTCTGCGTGACACGTTGTAAAACTCCTCAGTTAAAGGCTTGAGTCAAAAATCTACTCAATCAAGGAAATTGCTTGCTGGAAAATAAATTCCGCTAAAATAAAAAAGCCGTACTATTTCGCAATAATACGGCTTTTCAAGAAGATTAGTAATCAGCTCTAAAAATTACGCCAAGTTTGAATTGATGTAATCGATAGCTAATTGAACAGTAGTGATTTTTTCTGCTTCTTCATCTGGAATTTCAGTTTCGAATTCTTCTTCGAGAGCCATTACCAACTCTACGGTATCCAAAGAATCTGCGCCTAGATCTTCTACAAAAGAAGCTTCGTTTTTCACTTCATCTTCTTTCACGCCTAATTGTTCAGCAACGATCTTTTTTACGCGTTCTTCAATGCTACTCATGATGTTATGTAACTCCTAAATGTTATAGACAAAACCGTCAGTTTGATGAGCCGACACTAGCTAAATATTAATGTACCCAGCGAGAGCACTCAGCATTTATGTTTCGGTCAAAATCGACGCGCATTTTACATCTATTT
>CAZZEV010000027.1:16326-17967 GCA_964653305.1 uncultured Cellvibrionaceae bacterium
TGACTTGTAACGCGTCCCGCTAAAAAAACTTACATTTTCACTGTTTTCCTATAAAAAACAGTAGGTTGCAAGCAAAACTTAAGACATGTACATGCCGCCATTAACGTGAATAGTTTCACCGCTAATGTACCCACCCGCATCGCTGGCCAAGAAAACGACAACAGCAGCAATCTCTTCTGGTGCTCCCAAGCGCCCCAAAGGAATGCGCGATAATAGCTGTTGTTTTTGTTCTTCTGGCAGTACTTTGGTCATATCGGTATCGATAAAACCAGGCGCCACAGTGTTAACGGTGATATTGCGTGAGCCAACTTCAGCAGCCAATGAGCGCGCAAAACCGGCAACACCTGCTTTGGTTGCAGCATAATTTGATTGGCCGGGATTACCCATGGCACCCACTACAGAGCTAATGTTGATGATGCGGCCCCAACGAGCTTTCATCATGCCACGCAGTACCCCTTTGCTTAAGCGATAGACAGCACTCAAGTTGGTATTGATTACATCAAACCATTCTTCGTCGCTCATGCGCATTAACAAATTGTCTTTGGTTATACCCGCGTTGTTCACCAAAATTGCCGGAGCGCCGAATTCTTCGGTAACGCATTTTAATAATTCTGCGACTGAATCTGCATCAGTAACATTTAAAACTTTACCTGCACCACGAATACCTTGCTCAGCAAAGCGCGCAGAAATTTTTTCTGCGCCTGATTCGCTGGTTGCTGTACCAATAACAATCGCGCCAGCTTTGCCCAGCTGCTCAGCAATAGCGGCACCAATACCACGGCTTGCGCCTGTGACTAAAGCAACTTTATCGTTCATGCTCATAGTTGATTTCTCTTGTTAATCTTCACTTAAATTTATGAATTAAAATTGAGCCAAAACACTTTCGATTTCTTCAGGTTTTTCTACTGATAATGTCGTTAATTCAGAGTTAATACGCTTGTTTAATCCGGATAAAACTTTTCCTGGGCCGCACTCAACTGTGGTAGTGATACCTGCTGCACTCATGGTATTAACACATTCAACCCAACGCACAGCACAGTAAATTTGCTCAATCATTAGCGCTTTAATTTTTTCTGGATTGGATTCAGTTTGCGCAGTGACATTGTGTACAACAGGAATTTGCGGTGCTTTAAATTCCGTCGCAGCAATCTGTTCAGCCAAACGATCTGCAGCTGGGCGCATTAAGGATGTATGGAACGGTGCACTTACCGGCAAAGGTAGTGCGCGCTTAGCGCCAGCTTCTTTGCAGAGTGCAGCTGCACGCTCAGCGGCGGCTGCAGTACCAGCAATAACTACCTGGCCGGGTGAATTAAAATTCACAGCGGAAACGACTTTGCCTTGCTCTGCTTTTTTGCAGGCTTCGAGAATTAAAGCGTCATCCAAACCAATAATTGCAAACATTGCGCCTTGACCCGCAGGCACAGCTTCTTGCATAAATTTTCCGCGCTGTTGCACAAGTTTTACCGCATCAGCAAAAGCAACTACACCAGCACAAACCAAAGCAGACCATTCACCTAAGCTGTGACCGGAAACAAGCGCAGGTTGCGCGCCTTTTTTTTCATTCCATACGCGCCAAACTGCAACGCTTGCAGTTAAGAGTAATGGTTGAGTACGTTCAGTTAAATTAATATCTTCTTGTGC
>CAZZEV010000028.1:0-4325 GCA_964653305.1 uncultured Cellvibrionaceae bacterium
TTAACGGCATCGCTGACTTGTTCCTGAACAGTATCAGGCAATGGCTTTAGGTAGGCGCAGCCTGCGAGCCAAGGGACAAAAATAGCAATGCAGAAAATTGCGATAGTGGGCATGATTATTTGAAGAAATAGTCGAAGTTTAGGTTTCATATTGATGTGTCGTTCAAATGAAATCTCGCTTCTTATTTTGAACATACATTGTCATCAATAGCATGAATATGGCGATCAGCACCTGCGTTGCGATTATGCCAATCGCGGTTGAATTCCAAACGCTGGTTTGCCCGTAAATATAATTGGCAATAGGATCTAGATAAACAACAACCCAAAGATAAGCAGATGTGCCCATTTCGAAAATTAATATAGAAAGAATTGTTATGCCGTGTGACTGGAATAACAAACTAGTGCTGAGTATGCAGATATAGGCAACAAATACCCCCAGTAATATCATGCTGACAAAAGGAATTGCTCCATACGGAAATATGCCTAATCCAAAGGCAAAATAGAATGTCACTGAACTAGTCGCTACCCAAAATGCAGTAAATATTGGCAGATTCACTAGTACTTTGGCCAACGTAAATTCTTTTACCGTAACGGGTAAGCTCATAATAAATGACTGTGTGGATTTTACTTTTTCCATCACAATCGATCGCATAAGAAGTACAATTCCACATGCAGCAGCGGGTGCAATTAACAACATAAAAGCGAGGTTAACGAATGCCCAATTGGGTATGCGCTCGAAGAGCAGGCTGGTAATAACAATGGCTGTCAGGCTCACCAAACAAAAACCAATTATTGTCTTGCGCAAAATTAGGAAATCTTTTTTTACCAGGTGAGGAACAATTGAGGGGTTCATAGCATTGCTTCCTTTTTAGGGGTGTTTTTGGCGCTAAGTACATTCGCCAGAAATATTTCTTCCAATGTTAATCGCTCAATACTATTTACCTGCAAGCCAATATCGGTAAATTGCTCAGCAATTGAATTCTCGTAGTTATTGACTGTAACTGTACACAGGCGACCGCTCTGCTGAATATCTCTGATATTAGTTAAATTGGGCAGGGGAGTATCATTCATATTGGTCAAGCGCAATCTTCGCCAGCCGTCCATAAAGTCTTCTTTGTTTCGCGACTCCATGACGCGACCACCGTAAATAAACGTGATGTAGTCAGAGATTTGTTCTATATCTAAAGTGTTGTGTGATGAAAACAGAACTGAATGAGTTTCGTCTTGGAGGCTGTTCATCATTTCATCGAGCACTTCTTTTCTTACTGCAGGGTCTAGCCCTGTTGTTGGCTCATCAAACACCAATAAATTCGGGCGGCGAGCTAAGGCCAACAATAGAGTGGTCTTAACTCTTTGCCCGTGCGACATACCTTTTACTTTTTGGTCTTTATTAAGATCGAAGCGGCGCAATAAATTTTTTGCGTATTCATCATCCCAAGAATCAAAAATGGATTTAATAAAGTCCATGTGAAAAGCAATGTTTTCACTTTCATAAAGGCGCATATCTTCAGCAACAAAACCTATATTGCGCTTCGCGGCGAGCTGGTCTTTAGGCATGGAGTGCCCCAAAACTTTTACTCTGCCGCTGTCGGGCCCTATCAGCCCCATGATAATTCGCAAGATGGTGGATTTGCCGGCGCCGTTTGGGCCAACCAAACCCATTACAGTGCCTTGTTCAAAGGAAAGATTCACATCCTGCAATTGAAAATGCGGATAATGTTTTGTAATACCTTCACACTCAATTGCCAACGGCATGCTCATCGCACAGCTCCTTTTTAAATATATTTTTTTATCATCTGCAACAGCTCGTCCTCTGCTATCGCAAGCGACTTCGTCAATTTAACGACTTGTTGTAAGTGCTGAATTAACTCTTCTCGTTGCAGCAGATTCAAATCGAGTGATTCGCTTACCCAGCTCCCCTTGCCTTGTTGGGTGGCAATGACGCCTTCACGCTCCAGCTCCAAGTAAGCGCGCTTGATGGTAATGATACTGACCTTGGTTTCTATCGCCAGCTCGCGAATGGAGGGCAATGGAGTGCCGGGCGGCCAATCGCCCACGGCGATTCGCTGTGTAATTTGCTCCATGATCTGTTGGTACATGGGGCGAGTATCTGTTTGGGAAAATACAAAGTCATATTTCATATACACAGTATACACACTTGATGTGGTCGTGCAATCTTTAAGCGCTGACCGTCTCATTTGCACGGGTGGATTCGTTTAAAAAAAGATCATTGTGCTACTTGTGCTTTTTTTGTTTGGTGTTATAGTTATGTATAACAGTGGTTCGGTGGCAATATTTACTCGAGCCTATTAAACCAAGCTAGATATGAACTAGGAGTGTTGTATGAAGTGGATCGTGGCGTCAGTTTTATGTTTGTCGGCAGCCTGTGCCCAGGCTAAGGAAGCTTGCAATATGGAGTTGGAGGGCGGCTTGCGTATTACCAAGGATGCGTTGGAGTTTTCTCAGGGCGATACCGTCCAATACAAAATTCTGAACGATCAAACTCTATGGTCGAAAGGTCGCCTGGTAGCGCTGAATAGTGGGCAACAAATTTTAGTTAAGGAATATGCCGCTGGTATTCGAGCCTTGGTCCCTGAAGTTCGTCAATTAAGTTTGGATGGTGTTGATCTAGCTGCGCAGGCGATGAATTTAGTGTTTCAAGAGTTTCTAGAGCCAGGCAACACTACCACTCAGAAAATAGCGCAAGAATTTACGCTTCTGCGTACTGATATAGAACAAGGTTTTGCATCAGGTAAACCCATTAATATCAATCAAAAAGGTGTTGTCGATGGCGATTTTCTTGGCGCTGGTTTTGAACAGCGTATTAGTAATATCGTTGAAGCATCGGGTAAAGAAATAAGTTGGGATCTCATTAAAAGCGTGGTCAGCGCAATATTTTCTGGTGATGAAAAAGCAAGTAATTTTGAAGCGCGCATGAATAAATTTGGCGAGAAGATGGAGCGTGAAATGAAAGCCAGATTGCAGAAACTTGAAGTAAGAGGGAATTCGGTGTGTCGCTCAGTGGCTGCATTAGATGCCAAAGAAGAAACATTGAAAGTATCCATCAAAGAAATTAGTCAGTTCAATCTCATCAAAATGAAATCGGCGGTAGATTTGCGTGCAAATAATCAGCACTAATTGGTTTGATGTTAATCATTCGGTCGATATTAATAGAATGCGAAAGGTAAGGGTTATGATGGATTCTGATGTGAAATTAGTGGAACGCACACTAAAGTTAAACGATCAAAAGGCATTTACGCAATTGGTGATGCGCCATCAATTAGTCGTGCGTGGTCTTTTTATGCGTTCATGTAGAAGAGATGCAAATGCTATTGATGATCTTGTACAAGAAACATTTTTGCGCGCTTACCTATCGTTAGCGGGTTTTCGGCAGGAAGCAAAATTTTCAACCTGGCTCTATCGCATTGCTTTTAATGTGGTTGCCGATAAGTATCGTCGTAAAACACTCGATTATTGCGATTTGGAATCTATCGAGGATCTTGCCGATCACTGTAAACATTTGCAACAGAGTGATTTGCGTGGGGACTTAGCAAAAGCTATGGGTAAAATTAGCGAACCACAAAAAATGGCGGTGCGCTTATGTTTAGAAGAAGGTTACACCCATATCGATGCTGCACAAGCCATGAATATTCCCTTGGGTACCGTTAAATCCCACGTGGCGCGAGCGCGCACGAGTTTGCAACAATTGTTGTCTCACTGGGAAGCAGTAGCTTAATTATGTAAAAATTAATACCGTCAAAACATTTTCAGATTCCCCTTAGGGGTTTCGTTAAGTAATAGGTAGCTTATGAGCATTACGTGGAATGACGACCAACCCATTTACCGGCAGTTGCGCGAACGAATCGTTGGCCTAATGTTGACCGGTGTATTTAAAGAAGGCGATCCACTGCCCTCGGTTCGGCAGGTGGCAAGCGATTATCAAATTAATCATTTAACCGTGAGTAAGGCTTACCAGGAGTTAGTTGATATGCAATTAGTTGAAGCTAAGCGTGGCATGGGTATGTATGTAGTACCTGGCGCACAAGAAAAACTGCACAGCATTGAAAAGGAAAAATTTTTAACCAACGAGTTGCCCGCACTCTTGGCGCGAATTAGCAATTTGGGTATTAGCGCGCAAGAACTTTGCGACGCCATTTTAAAAACCAGCGAGGGGAAATAAATGGACGCCGTTATTCACGCTCAAGGAATTCGTAAAAGCTACGGTAAAAAAATTGCATTAGATAATGTGGATTTAACCATTCCTGCTGGCCGTATTATCGGCTTAATTGGCCCAAATGGCGCAGGCAAAACCACCTTATTAAAAGG
>CAZZEV010000028.1:4425-12529 GCA_964653305.1 uncultured Cellvibrionaceae bacterium
TGCACCTTGCGCTAATTATGGCGATTGATAGCAAGTTGTTGGTGTTAGACGAGCCTACGTTGGGTTTGGATATTATTTACCGCAAGCAGTTTTACGAATCCCTGCTGAATGATTATTACGATGCGCAAAAAACCATTGTGATTACTACTCATCAGGTTGAAGAGATCGAGGGAATTTTAACGGACTTAATTTTTATTAATGACGGCAAGATTCTGCTAGAAACAACTATGGATGAGCTCCCCAATCGATTTGTAGAACTGCAAGTAGATGCTGGCGCAAAACAAGCGGCCTTGGCGCATAACCCAATTCATGTACGCACTATTTTGGGTGGCTTTAGCATGGTGTTTGAAAATGCCGATGCAAATCAATTGCAAGCATTAGGAAAAGTAACTACACCAAGCGTAGCAGATTTATTTGTTGCAAAAATGCAGCCTACAAAAAACATTTAAGGGTGGAATAACAATGAATACCAAAAAATTACTAACCCAAGTGAAGCGAGAGTTGTGGGAAAACAAAATACGTTTTGTGTATGCGCCAATCGTAGTCACTGTTTTGTTGTTAGGTCTTATGAGCATTGGCGCTGCTAAGCTTGGTATGAATCTAAGCGGGGGCGGTGTGCAGTTTAATGGCGGCGCTACTATAGGTCATGGTTCTTCAAATGAGACCAAGATGGACGTGCAATACATGTTGGCTAAAATTGACAAGGATGGCTCCAATATTTACGACATGATTGTCTCTGGTGTTTCCTATGCAAATACCTCCTTGCTCGCGTTGCTGTTTATGTTTGTCCTATTGGCTTATGCGCTTGGTTGTTTATTTGATGATAGAAAAAATAAAGACATCTTATTCTGGCGTTCCTTACCTGTAAGTGAAACGACTAATGTGATGGTTAAGCTAGGTTTTCTATTGTTGTATGCACCCGTAATCATCTTCGCATTAAATTTAATTTTAGGCGTTATTGCGTTAGTAACGGCTACGGTGTTCTTTGTTTATCATGGTGCGTCTATTGGTGGTTTATTTAGCGCAATTCTTCATAGCGGTATTGCCTTAACCGCTCCAGAAATATTTGTGAGAAGTGTATTTTGTTTGATTCTACTTTTGCCGGTTATAGGCTTTATGTTGCTGTCGTCGGCGTGGGCAAAAAAATCACCATTCCTTTTCTTTATTGTGTTGCCTGTGGCGTTATTAATTCTTGATAAAATATTTCAGGAATGGTTCGGAGCAAATCTCCATGTCATTGATACCTTCATGGCCTATGGGCAAGTACTTGTTAGTGCAGGCCAAGGGTTGTCCCCGAGCGAATTAGGTAAATCAAGCTCAGCAATATTCTTTGACGCCAATCTCGTGGGTGGCTTGCTTATTTCTACCACTGTAGGTGCAGGCTTCGTTGCTGGATCTATTTGGTTACGCAATAACCGTTATGAAATATAAATTTATTTAACTCTATCTATTGTCTTTAAAGAGAACTCTATGAAACGTTTACTATTGTTAATTCCTTGCATCGCACTTTCGGCTTGTGTGTATAACCAACACACCAACGAGCATCAAAAAGGTACCCAAATTAGCTCACAACAAGTCGCCACTATCGAAACGGGTAAAACCACAAAGCAGTGGGTGTTAACCAATTTTGGTATTCCTGATCGTACTCAGGTAGAAAAAGATGGTTTAGAGGTATTTGAATATGTTTATGAACGCTCGGAGAAATCCAATAAGAGTTTTATCTTTTTATTCGATATAGACTCAGACAAAGTTGCCTCACGCAAAGTGACTCGCATCGTTATGCGCGATGGCATTGTGCAGGGTATTAATGTTAGCGATAGTAAATAGTGTTAGCCAAGGAGAATACTATGAGTGAAGAACTTAAATTGCGTGATTTAAAAAAGTCAGCAAGCGATATTAAGCTGGCGGGTATTTGTGGTGGTTTTGGTGAATACACCCCCGTACCCTCTTGGCTGTGGAGAGTGATATTTTTTGTATCGCTGTTTGTGGGTGGCTTGGGTTTAATTACCTATATTCTCTTGTGGCTATTTATGCCGTCGGCTAATACGCCTGCCGTACGTTCAGAACGAGTTGTTAATCCATAAATTACTCGTAGTTGTTTGCCTAAAAAAGCCCCAAATTGTATTTGGGGCTTTTTTGGCATTTAAGCTGCAGAAAAATCGCAGAACTTTAAAGATTGTTTGCATGTCTGATCCGCAAGCGATAAATTCCGCTTTCGTTTTTCCCCACCCTGACTCAAAAGGAATCTTTAATGAAGAAAAATAAAACTCAATGGTTGATTGCTATAGCGCTTTCTGGCGCTTTGTTAGTTGCATGTCAACCGCAGGTGACAAAACCAGTTGCTCCAACTGTCAGTGCTGCCGCCGCTGCCATTAATAACGCCGTCATTCAAAAAAGCCCTAATGACGACCGCAGTTATGCGGCCATTATGCTGCCCAATAATTTACAGGTTGTACTGGTATCAGACCCCACCTTGGAAAACTCAGCCGCCTCTTTAGCGGTGGGTGTAGGTAGCGCGCAAGATCCGCAAGATCAACAAGGCTTGGCGCATTACCTGGAACATATGTTGTTTTTAGGTACCACAAAATATCCAGAACCAGCGGGTTTTATGACCTTTACGCAAGCCAATGGCGGTATGACTAATGCGTTTACAGCCTATGATAAAACCAATTATTTATTTCAAATTAATGCCACAAAGTTTGATGAGGCATTAGATAGATTCAGCGACTATTTTAAATCCCCCACCTTTGATGCAACTTATTCAGATAAGGAACGCAATGCAGTCAACAATGAATGGTCTATGCAGAAGCAGCAAGACCCGTGGATTATGATGCGTATTGATGCGTTAACGGGCAACCCTGAAAGTCCTCGCGCTAAATTTAGTATTGGCAATTTAGAAACCTTGGCAGACAAGCCGGGCTCTGTATTAAACGACAGTATGAAAGCGTTTTATCAGCGCTATTACTCAGCCAACATCATGCGTTTAACCTTGGTCGGTAAGCAATCTATACCTGAGTTAAAAATCTTGGCAGAAAAATATTTTGCAAGCATTCCTAATAAAAATATCACACAGCCGCAAATTACCATGCCCGGTTTAACCGAAGCACAAATGTCTAAAAGTATTCACTACAAGCCCAATAAAGATGTTAAAGCGCTCTATGTAGATTTCCCCATGAAATCCAATAAGGCTCAGTGGCGGCTGAAACCCAATGAATATGTTCGTAATTTATTGACCACTGAGGAAGCCGGTACCCTGTGCGAACAATTGCGTAAGAAGGGCTTTGCGGTTAACACAACGGCCTACTTTGCCTCAGAGAATTATGGCAGCGATGGTTATATGCGTGTTCAAATTGAATTAACTGATCTGGGTCTTAAGCATCAAGACGAAGTGTTTGCCGCCGTATTTGCCTATACGGATTTGGTTAAACGCGAAGGTTTGAACGAAAACTATTTCCGTGAATTGCAAGCTATGCGTGCTAAAGATTTTGTTAATGCGAGCAAGCCTAATCCTTTGCAACAAGCGGTACAACTTACCACTCTGCAGTTTGATATTCCGGTAGAGAATTTATTGAATGCTGGGTTTACTTATGAGCGCTACGATGAGCCTGCCATTAAAGCAGTGCTCGAACAGTTGGATACCAGTAAAGTGCGCGTGTGGCACGTTAGTCAAGAAGAAGTGGTTAGTAAGCCGGTTCCGCATTTTAATGGTAGCTATGATATTAAGGATATAACACCTGAGCAGCATGCAAAATTTGCAAACTTGGCTAAAAACTACAAGTTTAATTTGCCGCCACTTAATAACTTATTTACCGATAAACTCGCGCCTATTGTGGATAATAAATATCTGAAGCCACATCAAGTGGTCAGCGCTGCTGGTGTTGAAGCCTTTGTGCAACATCCGGAATTTTATCGTGAAGATAAAGGTCAGCTTTCATTGGAGATTAACTCTGGTTTAGGTATTAAAAACCCTAAAAATATTGTATTAGCGAATCTCTTAAATGAAATTTATAAAAAGCAAAATACGTCTTTGATGGATCGTGCTCACAATGCATCACTAGGTATTACCACATCGGTTGGCGGGCCTAATTCGCAATCGCTATTTGTATCTGGTTATACCTCCAAGCATCAGCTTTTGGTGGATGAACTTTTAACCAATTTTGTTACGCTAAATTTCACTCCCGCAGAATTTAATGAGGTTCTGCAGACCTATAAACAAAATTTAGCGAATAACAATAAGAACCATGTGTTCCGTCAATTGTATGGACATATGGGGAGGCTTACCAACAAGGTGCAATGGCGCGATCAAGATTTGCTCTTTGCGGCTGAAAAGGTGACATTGCAAGATGTGATTGCGTATTACAAAGCGGTAAAGCGTGATCCATTAATTCGTATCTTGGCCGTGGGTAACTACAGTGAAGAATCGGTTAAGCAAATGGCGTTATCTGCAGCAAAAATTCTACCGGGTAAGCGTTTGCCAAGTGCACGCGTTATTTCGCAATACTCAACACCTGCGGATGGTAAAATTATTGAATTGAAGGAATCCTTAGATTTAGCGGATAGTGCAGTGATGCAAGTGTGGTTTCGCGAGAATAAATCTGACGATGAGCAAGCGCAGCTAGTTATCTTGAACGCATTTTTAGATAAAGCATTTTTTACGCAACTACGTACCAATGAACAACTGGGCTATGTTGTGCAGTCTATGCCTTATGCGGTCGATGATGTGCCGGGTTACGCCATGTTGGTTCAAAGCTCAAATTCAGATGCGCAAAAAATAAAGGCTCGTATGGATAAATTTCGAGCCGATTATCTTGCAGAATTAAAAGTTATTGACCCCGCAAAAATTGAAGCAACCAAGCAGGCCTTGATTGCTAATATTATGCAAAAGCCAACAGATTTTTATAAAGAGGCAAATGTTTACGCGGGTGAGTTCTGGCATGCAAAATATAATTTTGATGGACGTGATCGTCATCTTAATGCGCTAAAAATGGTGACCAAAGAGGATTTGATTAAGATGTATGAAACCCTTTTGTTAAACGACAAAAGCTCGGGCATGTTGTTACAAATACGTGGTACCAACTTTAAAGATGCACCTTTCGCCCCTGTAAAGCCTTAACTTAGTGGATTTTATCGCTATAATGAAGCGCTGCTCGCAAGGGCGGCGCTTTTTCATTTTAATTTCAGCTATATAAGTCGCAAGCACTAACCATATATTAGCAGGCAGTAGGTAAATCATGAGCAATGCAGAAGACAGTCAATTTTGGGATTTGGTGGATGCCTTTATCGAACAAGCCAATGCCGCTTGCGATGATGCAGACCCAGGCGTAGTCAGCGCCGCACTTTTAAACGCTGCCGCGCGCTTTAATGCATTTGTAGTGGCTAGTTCATCCATCGACCGCAAAGAATATATTGATGAAGTTGAAAGCGCACAAAAATATCTAACCGGCCGCTACGCTGAGTTAATCCGCGATAATTTGGATGACTATAGAGATAACTACAAAGTGTATATTCGCCCAGATGATGCGGAGGAGAGCTGAGCTTGAGTGCATATTCGTGGTTGTAATTTCAGATTGATTTCCTAAGCCAGCCTAGTGCTGGTTTTTTTACGTCTATACTCTTCTCCATAGTTCTTCTCCATGAAGAAATGTAAAACTGCTTGCTTCATGTATACAAGTTCAGCAGGCTATCGATTAGTTCATCTACGTAATAATAAAAGAGGGTTTGGGTATGAAGCTGTTAATGAGCAGTCTGTGTATTTCAGGGTTGTTGCTGGCAGGTTACGCTACTGCAGACGTCAGTTTGCCTCGCTTAGTCAGCGATGGGGCTGTACTTCAGCGCGACAAGCCAATCGTTCTCTGGGGTTGGGCTGACGAGGGTGAACAGGTTTCAGTAACCTTTGGTAAGCAAACTCTGACGACAAAAGCAGAGGCTGGTCGTTGGCAAGTAACTCTTAAGCCACTTCCTGCTGGCGGCCCTTACACCGTGGATATTCAGGGCAAGAATAAGCTGCAAGTCAAAAATGTACTGATGGGTGACGTGTGGGTTGCTGCAGGTCAATCCAATATGGAGTTGCCGCTTAGGCGCGTTAAATATCAATACCCTGATGTTATTCCCTCGACAAAATTACCGGATATTCGTGAATTCAATGTGCCTGTTGTGTATCACTTCAAAGGGCCACTGGAAGATTTCAAGCAAGGCCAATGGAAAACGGCTGAGCCAGACAATCTTCCTAACTTCTCAGCTGTAGGTTTTTTCTTTACGCGCGCACTGCATGAGAAATACAAAGTACCTATTGGTTTAATTACGTTGCCGGTGGGTGGTTCACCCGCAGAGGCTTGGGTGAGCGAATCTGCACTACAAAAATATCCACAATTTGTTGAGCAACTTAAACCCTTCAAAGATGACGGCTTTGTTTCCTCCACTATCGCGAGTGACAAATTATCCAGCGGTAATTGGTACAGTGCATTAAATGCAAAAGATGATGGCTTAAAAGGCGCTTGGTCAAATGAAGTACTCGACACGAAAGATTGGCAAAGTTTTCAGGTGCCGGGTTATGTGAAAGAGCAGGGCGGCGACTTTACTAACGGTGCTGTGTGGTTTCGCAAAACCTTTGATTTAACGGCTGAGCAAGCGGCCAAATCTGCAACCGTTTGGTTGGGCTGTATTGTGGATGGCGACCAAGTATTTTTGAACGGTAAAGAAATCGGCCAAACCGGTTATCAATATCCACCGCGAATTTATGCTGTGCCTGCAGGTTTATTAAAAGCGGGTAAAAATACCATTAGCATTCGCGTGACCAGTTATTCCGCAAATGCCGGTTTTGTAAAAGATAAGCGCTATGAATTAGAACTTGGAAAAGAAGCTGTTTCGCTTGCAGGCCAATGGCAATACAAAATTGGCGCGCGTACAGACTCTATGGCGAAAACTACCACGCTACATTATCAACCAGCTTCATTATTTAATGCCAAGTTAGCGCCAACCCTGCGCACCGGAATTAAAGGTGTCATTTGGTATCAAGGCGAATCGAATACTGGGCGCTACAAAGAATATGAAACTTTATTCCCGGATTTAATTCGCGATTGGCGTGCGCAATATCATCAAGGCGATTTCCCATTTATTTATGTGCAGTTAGCAAATTTTATGGCGGCTAAAGCTGAGCCAGGAGAGAGCGATTGGGCGGCAACCCGTGAAGCACAGCGCAAAACATTGAGTGTAAAAAATACCGCTATGGTTGTGGCAACTGATGTAGGCGAGTGGAATGATATTCACCCCTTGAATAAGCAAGCTGTCGGTGAGCGTTTGGCTTTGGCTGCGCAGAAGTTGGCCTACGGCAATAAAAAAATAATCGCATCCGGTCCTAATGCAGTGGCCGTGAAGAAAACCAAAGACGGGTTGTTGGTCAGCTTCGATAAAAATGGCGGCAAGTTAACCATTAAAGGTGAAGATAAGTTGGGTCACATTGCGATTGCGGGCGCTGATAAAAAATACGTGTGGGCGAATGCAAAAATTCAGGGCAAGCAATTGTTAGTCTGGAGCGAAAAAGTTACTGACCCTGTGAGTGTGCGTTATGCGTGGGCCGATAACCCCGAAGGCGCAAATCTGTATAATGCGGATGGTTTGCCTGCATCCTCGTTTGAGCTATCTCTTAAATAAGAAATAGTGCTTAAGTAAGAGCTATCTCTTACTCAAGAAATAGCGCTTAAATACATTGAGGTGCTAGGCATTAATAACTTTAAAGGTAATGCCTCTTGCCTCATTTAACGGTTACAGAAACACAAACTCCACAACCGCAGGTCGCCATTATTGGTGGCGGCCCTGCGGGTTTAATGGCTGCAGAAATAATCGCATCGGCAGGTTTTAGTGTTGCGCTGTATGATGCTATGCCCTCAGTCGGGCGCAAATTTTTATTAGCCGGTGTAGGTGGTATGAATATCACTCACTCTGAGCCGCATTCTAAATTGCTTACGCGTTATGCGCAGGCAACTCAAGCTTTAAAAACCTACCTCGATGATTTTACTGCGGATGATCTGCGCAACTGGATTCACGGCTTAGGCGTAGAAACCTTTGTCGGTTCATCTGGCCGTGTATTTCCTACCGATATGAAAGC
>CAZZEV010000028.1:12629-17536 GCA_964653305.1 uncultured Cellvibrionaceae bacterium
GGTACAAGTGTTTATGCACTCTCCGCTATCTTGCGCGATAAAATAATTGCGCAAGGGGCTGCGGAATTATTAATAGATCTTTTACCTGATTTAAGTCACGAAAAAATTCTCGCTTTGCTAAATAAACCGCGCGGCAAGAATTCTGTGAGTAATTTCTTGCGTAAACAATTTCATCTACCTCCCGTAAAGCTTGCGCTGCTGCGCGAATTAACGCCGGCATCTATTTGGCAAGATAATCAACAGCTCGCGCAGGCACTCAAAAAATTAGTGGTTCCCTTAACGGGCCTTCGCCCTATTGATGAAGCTATAAGCTCTGCCGGTGGCGTTGAGTTTTTTGCATTAAATCCATCACTTATGCTACAGAAATTGCCGGGTGTGTTTTGCGCCGGAGAGATGCTGAATTGGGAGGCGCCTACGGGTGGCTATCTGTTAACCGCGTGTTTCGCAACGGGCCGCGCTGCTGGTTTAGGTGTAGTGGAATATTTACAGATGCGGCAGGCATAAGTGGTATGAAGAGATTATTGATTATTGGTTATGTTTGGCCAGAGCCAAAATCGTCTGCAGCGGGCAGCCGCATGCTGGAACTTATTGAGTTATTTATATCGCAAAATTGGGAAGTTGTATTTGGGTCAGCGGCCGCGCTTTCAGAGCATAGAGCTGATTTGCCGAGCCTTGGAGTACAAGAAAAATCCATTGAACTCAATAACGCCAGCTTTAATGAATTTATTGCCGAACTAAAACCCGATGCGGTTTTATTTGATCGTTTCTTTACCGAGGAACAATTTGGTTGGCGAGTAGAGCAAGTCTGCCCCAATGCCCTTCGATTATTGGATACCGAAGATTTACACAGTCTGCGCCATGCGCGTCATCAGCGGCTAAAACAATCGCAAAAATCTACAGAAAATGAAACTGCTCGTCAAAGTGTTGATCCTGTATTGGCAGGCGCTGCCGAACTTTATGAACGAATGGCCAATGACGATATGGCGCAACGCGAAATTGCAGCTATCTTCCGCTGTGATTTAAGTTTAATGATTTCGCAGTTTGAAATTGATTTGTTAACTTATTATTTTTCAGTCCCCAAACAGTTGTTACATTACAGTCCATTTCTGAAAGTGAAAATCGCTGAGGATAATCTGTTCCCAAGTTTTAGCGAGCGGCAGCATTTTATTACTATCGGTAATTTTCGCCACGAACCCAATTGGGATGCAGTGCTTTATCTAAAACATGCCATCTGGCCTTTAATTCGCGCACAACTCCCGCACGCTGAATTGCATATTTACGGTGCCTATCCTCCCCCTAAAGCAACACAACTACATAGTCCCAAACAGGGTTTTTGTGTAAAAGGCTGGGCGGATGATGCACAAATTGTTATGCAGCAAGCACGTGTGTGCCTAGCACCTATACGCTTTGGTGCAGGTATTAAAGGCAAGCTTATGGATGCTATGCGCTGCGGTACGCCCAGCATCACGACAAGTATCGGCGCTGAATCTATGGCTGGCGATTTACCTTGGGGTGGCCTAATTGAAAATAATGCCCAAGCTCTCGCAGATGCTGCGGTGAAACTCTACAGCGAAGAGACGCAATGGAAAAAAAGCCAACAACAGGGTTTTGATGTTTTGCAGCGATATTTTAATGCTTGCGATCATTCTCAAGTGCTGGCTGAGAGAATTCATTCATTGCAAATAAATGTTAAATCGGAACGGCAACAAAATTTTATGGGCACAATGCTCCGCCACCATTCGCTGAAGAGCACACAATATATGTCGCAGTGGATTGAAGCTAAGAACAAATCTAACTGAACAATTTCCTGTGATAAGGCTCCTTCAAAATCGCTATCTCAGTATTTCACCTATATCAGAATAAAGAGGTCATTATGTACAACAGATTTTTATTCCTATTGTTGGTTTTGCTGGGGATTAACACCTCTGTGTTGGCTGAGCCTGATGTTAAGAAGTTTGTGCTGAGCAACACGCAGATTGTCCCCATTCAATCCAAAATTACCGGCAGAGACCATGAGTTGGTTGTGGTTTTTCCATCTAGCTATTATTCAAACCCTGATAAAAAATACCCAGTGCTCTACTTTTTAGATGCCTATTGGGATACCCCGCTACTGGTGTCCACTTATGGCAACTTAGTGTATGACAATGTGGTGCCCGAATTTATTATGGTCGGCTTGTCTTACCCATCAACAGCCAGTTACGACAAAGAAAGACGTATTGACTACACGTTTGCGGCAGTGGATGCACTATCAGGCAAGAGCGGTTTGTTTTTAGATTTTATTAAGAAAGAAGCTGCACCCTTAATTGAAACAAAATTTCGCGGTGAAAAAACAGATCGTGTGATCGCAGGTAATTCTTTGGGTGGTTTATTTGCCATTTCTGCCGCCTACCAAGCCCCCGATTTTTTTGCGGGTTATATTGCCTTAAGCCCAGCTGTTAGCTGGGCTGAAAATGCGATTTTTAAAATCGATCAGGATTATGCAAAAAGTCACAAGACACTGAATGGCCGCATGTTTGTATCTTATGGCTCAACGGAGTACCACAGCTTTCGCGATCCTATTATCCAATTTCAAAAGCAGCTCGCAGATCGCAAGTACCAAGGTTTGGAGTTGTTAAATTATTCGATGGAAGGGCTTGATCACACCGGTGTAAAAGGTGACGGTTATGTGCGCGGTTTAATGTGGGTGTGGAAAACTAAAAAGCCCGCCGGGCCAAGTGGGTTGGAGCGAGCTATTACGGGGGCGAAATAATTCGTTGGCCTTACAATGACCCGCACGAATGACCCGCAAGATTTTTTGCGGGTCATTGCATCTATTTTGCAGGGCTTTGTATCTATTCAGCATCTCAATCATCTACGCCACTTCTATTTGCGAAAACGCTCTTGGCAATAATTGCGCTTGCATGTCTTGAATAACAAACTGGTGCATAGTTTTAATCACCTTCTCAATAAAGATAGAAGTAATTGTTTGCGGGAAAATTCTATTTTCGTAGTAAGTCACCATGCTGATTAGAGAGTTCCCGCCATCAACGGCATTCACTTCAATGTATCCGCCCAATAATTTAATGGTGTCTTGATAGCGAATACTTTGTTCGATGATTTCAAACTCTATACGGTTTTCATTCACAATGTTGGTAATGCGTTTGGTGAGGTAACCACCATCACTGTATCTACAGCGGCAAGTGTCGCCCACGTTGCTGTAGTGACCTTCCACTTGTTGTGGGGTTGGTAAGCTGAACTTCAGTAACCAGCTAGGTTGTTTTTTTACATGTTCGTAAAATCCTACTTTTTCCCATACATCTGCTTGTTGTGCATGAATTTGCATATGGGTAACAGCGCTGCGAATTGATGGGTTGTTCATAATGAATCCTCGTTATTGATGGGTTAGGTAAATCGTAAAAATAACAGTTAGTTGGGCAAGAGCTCGCGCGCACTAAAAAGCGCGATGCAACCGATGATGTGTACATTCACATGCTTAAAACGTTTACTCAGCTCGGTATAGAGTTGGCTGGCGGAATCTTTATTGCCGTTGATAACTTTCAAGTAGTGCAGCAAGGCGTAAACAAAGCGACTAAGCCGGGTTTTGTGAATTCCTTGGTTTAGAATCGTGTAGCCAAACACATGGCTTGTTGGCGACATAAGCGACTGGATCGCATCAAATACAGTGCCTTTTTCTGCAAAGTCACCGGGGATGCAATGGAGTATTCCGCCGAGGGCGATAGATTCGAATTTCTCACCTTCGAAAGCTATTGGCTCCAGCGCATTGCATTGAAAGGTTTCAGGTTGAAACCGAACCAAGCGGTTTGCGGTGTAAGCGAGGCAGTTGGGTTGCAAATCGAATAATCCGATTCGTACCGCTCCCGGGCGGTAGGCGCATTGATCTAAAAAGTATCCGGTACCCACCCC
Source organism: uncultured Cellvibrionaceae bacterium (assembly GCA_964653305.1). Taxonomy (GTDB): domain Bacteria; phylum Pseudomonadota; class Gammaproteobacteria; order Pseudomonadales; family Cellvibrionaceae; genus Cellvibrio. The sequence goes on from CAZZEV010000028.1 coordinate 16,533, forward strand.
AATATCCGCATGGTTGCTGGACATGTGCTTTGTGTACAAATCCAAAAAATGGCGTGGACCGCATCGCCATACAAGAGGCGCTAAAACGCGGTAGATAAGAAGGTCGTAACAAGCGAGTAAACAGCGGCTATAAATTCTGGCGCCGTCATCAGTGGTTCGCGTATTTTTCATGGCTTCCTCGTTTTATGTATCTGGCGACTCGCCTCGCACGGGGGCTGAATCGCTAACTGAGGTCAGATTAACCCTCGCCAAGGGTGTGTACTTCCAGCTTGATAAAACTTGAATAGAAAATTATTTTTGGTTTAAAAATCATAGAGTTAAATATCTCCAGAATTATCATTCTGGAGATGTGGATGGTCTTTAGAGGAGAGAAGAGCTGAGCAGAGCTTATTTTGAAAGGGATTTACGATAAGCGCCGGGCGACATACCGGTGATTTCTTTAAAGGCGGCATAAAAATTAGATTGAGTGCTGAAGCCAACTTCAAGGCTAATCGACAAGACTGACGAATCTGGCTCATTGGCAAGAATCGCCTTGGCTGCTTCAACGCGTCGCTCGCGAATAAAACGCGAAAAATTCACCCCATATTCGCGGTTTACTAATTCTGACAATTGATGCGCGCTTAATTCCATGGCCTCAGCGGTCATGCCCAAGGTCAGCTTTTCGTTTTGATAGAGTTTGGATTGACTCATGAGCAGATCAAGCTTGGTGGTGCAGGCGGTAATGTCGGTGTCCTTCAAGGTGGAGGCTGAGTAACTTAATTGCGACACTTCAACCAATTGTTCCAGCAAATCAGGGAATATGATCAAGGCTGCCATGGCTAAGATGAAAGATATGCCGATGCTAAAGGTGTAGAAAATATAAAAATAATGATGATCTATATAGGGGATGGATAGCCCAAGCAGCAGTACCGCAATGGCGATAAGGCAAAACAGCAGGAAGAAGAACATCTCCACATGAAAGCGTTTGCGCTGTGTGCGTAAACCGTAGAGTAAATAGGCCAACG
>CAZZEV010000029.1:0-4085 GCA_964653305.1 uncultured Cellvibrionaceae bacterium
ACCTGCAGGTAAGATTCTGCGCGAGTTCTTTGAGCATAAGCACCCGCCCAGACCAATGGCTCCACCGCCAGAGGAACCGGCAGATGAGTACCCGCATACGCTGGATTTGAGGAAATAGGGTCTAAATGACCCTTGCTGCTCAAAAATAGACAAATGGATGATCAAAAAGAGCTAAAATGATGGCATCGTATTCAACATCAGAATCAAGATCTCATGAGCTTATATTCCGCGCAGATGGAAAATCACATTTCTAGCCAATCGCAGTCGCAATCCCAATACCAGTCTTCTAGTGATGGTATTGACGAGGCGTTTACTGCGACGGGTGAGATCCGTTCGCATTGGAAATACCTGCTTGAGAGCCTACAAAGCCTTGGCGCGGATGCTATTGAAGAGCGCCAAAAGAAGGTTCGCCGCATTCTGCGTGACGACGGCGCTACCTACAAAATTTACGATGAGCCCAACGCAAACCAAACCTGGCAGTTAAACCCAGTACCGCTGTTAATCAGCAGCGAAGAATGGAGCCAAACTGAAACTGCCTTGGTGGAGCGCGCCGAATTATTTAATGCCTTATTGTTGGATATTTACGGCGACCGCAAATTAATTCAGCAGGGCATAATTCCGCCCGAATTATTATTTTCCCACGCCGGTTATTTGCGCCCCTGTCATCAAGTAAAAATGCAGGGCGATCACCAATTGATTTTGCACGGCGTAGATTTGGTGCGTGGCCCCGATGGCAAAATGAAAGTCATGGCCGACCGCACACAAGCACCGTCGGGCGCGGGCTATGCGTTAGAAAATCGCACAGTAATGAACCGCGTTTTCCCCAGTTTGTTTCGCGATAGTCATGTTCATCGTCTGTCGTTATTTTTTGCACGTCTGCGTCAAAAATTACACGATTTAAATCCCAATGGTGGCATTGCGCGTATCGTGGTCTTAACCCCCGGTGCCTACAACGAAACCTATTTTGAACACGCTTATCTCGCAAACTATCTGGGCTTTCAATTGGTTCAAGGTAGCGACCTCACTGTGCGCAACGGCTATGTGTGGATGAAATCTCTCGATGGTTTGAAACGTGTCGATGTGATTTTGCGCCGTGTGGATGATGTCTATTGCGACCCCGTTGAATTAAAGGGCAACTCACAATTAGGCGTACCAGGTTTATTAGAAGTGGTGCGCATGGGCAATGTGGCCATCGCCAATCCACTCGGTTCCAGCGTCTTAGAAAACCCTGCACTCTTGCGTTATTTACCGGCAATTTCCCGCGCATTGCTCGGTCGTGAATTGCAAATGGATTCGGTAAAAACCTGGTGGTGTGGAGACAAAAATGACCTGGAATATGTGTGCGCGAATTTAAAAAATCTGTTGATTAAACCCACTTACCGCAAGCCCGGTTTGTATGAAGTCTATGGTGCAGATTTGGACGATACCAAGTTACAAGCTTGGCAAAATCGTATTCGTAAACACCCTTATCAATTCGCAGCGCAAGAATATGTGGTCAGTGCCCATGCGCCTACGTGGCATCAAGGCGATTTTGCGCCGCGCGCGTCTATTTTGCGTACTTTTGCGGTAGCCAGTGAAACGTCTTATGCCGTGTTACCCGGCGGCTTAACGCGCGTGAATTTGGATGCTGATAAAAAAATTATCTCCAACCAACGTGGTTCAGTGTCAAAAGATACCTGGGTATTAGCCTCAGAGCCTGAAAAGCACGTCACTCTGCGCACACCAGAAACTCAGCAGGCGCAAGAAGGTGTTGGCGAATTGCCAAGCCGCGTTGTAGAAAATTTATTTTGGATGGGCCGCTACGCCGAGCGTGCCGAATCAGCTTTGCGCATGTTGCGCACTGTGTTTCTGCAGCTCAACAAAACCGAAGCACTGCCCGATGCTATTTGCCGCACGCTTTTAAAAGCAGTTACTGATGTCACATCAACCTATCCCGGTTTTTCCAGTTTCGATAAAGCGCTGTTAAATAACCCTGAACCCGAAATGATTTCCATTATTTTGGATCAAAACCGAATTGGTAGCGTCGCCAATAATTTAATCGCCATGATTAAAGCGGCGGAGCAAGTTAAAGAACAATTGTCGAGCGATACCCAGCGCATCATCAATAATATTGGTGACGAGCTGGATGCATTAAAAGCCAATTTACAACCTGCAGGCCTCTCTGCGCCCGAAGAAGCCCTTGCGCCGCTAGTGACCGCATTGCTCGCATTCGCTGGTTTGATTCACGAAAGTATGATTCGCGGCAACGGCTGGCACTTTATGGAAATGGGTCGCCGTATGGAGCGCGCCCTGCAAATTGTGAGCGGTCTTCGCTCAATGCTCACCAGCAAATTTGAAGATATTGAACAAGAAGTCTTAGTGGAAACCGCGCTCTTGTGTGGCGAGGCATTAATTTCCTATCGCCGCCGCTACCAAAGTGGTGTGAACATTGAGAATGGGTTAGAAATGATCTTGCTCAATGCCAACAACCCTCGTTCCTTATTATTTCAAGTAGAAGAATTGGCAATGCACTTTGCCGATTTGCCCGGCAACAAAGAAACGCTCAATGCCGAAAATAAATTTTTGCTAGAGGCGATCACCACGCTGAAATTAAGCGATGTAAAAGATTTAGCCAAAGCAGAAACAGGTGTACGCCAAGATTTAGATCAGCTTCTCGCACGGGTTCAATATTTAATTGGCAGTGCGGCTAAAGCAATTAGTCAACGCTATTTTGATCACGCGCAGGGGCCACAATTGTTGGTTAAAAATACTGAGTGGCAAGATAACTTGTAAAGCAGGGTAGAGCGATTATGAGAAAACATTCACTATGAAATATCGGGTACGCCATAGCACTTGCTATAAATACGCTCTATCTGTCAGCAATTGTTACAACGTGGCTTATGTGTTGCCCCGCAATACGGCAACACAACAGGTGGTGAATGTTGATATAAAAATATCGCCCATGGCAACCACTCATAACACGCGTACCGATTGTTTTGGCAATCAGTTTTTGCAGTTCTCCATTGAAAAAGATCACAACGAATTAGAGCTGAGTATTACCAGCACCATTGAAGTGAAAGATGTTGAAACCAACATCAACCTTGATTTTGGTAACCCCTGTAGCTACGTAAAATACCTGTTAGAAAACACAAAAAGTATTGAGTGTGTAAATGCGCGCGAATTTATGTTGGATTCGCTCATGGTGCAAGCGCAACAATACTTAGCGGATTATGCCGCGCCCTCTTTTGCAGAAGATCGCCCGTTTTTATCGGCAGTGATGGATTTAACGCAGCGAATTTTTACCGACTTTACCTATGACCCAGAGTTTTCAGATATAGCGACACCGCTTGCAGAAGTGTTTAAGCACAAGCGCGGCGTGTGCCAAGATTTTGCGCACTTCGCCATTGGCTGTTTGCGTTCACTAGGCTACCCCGCGCGTTACGTAAGCGGCTACTTAGAAACTCTACCGCCACCCGGCGAAGAAAAATTAGTCGGTGCAGATGCCACACACGCATGGTTTGCAGTGTATTCACCCGGCGAAGGCTGGTTTGAATTTGACCCCACCAATAATAAAGTAACCGGCGAGCAACATATCACTACAGCATGGGGTAGGGATTATTCAGATGTAACACCGCTTAAAGGCGTTATCTTTGGTGGCGGCCATTCACCACAATTATTTGTCTCGGTGGATGTACAGCGCGTGCCCTAAACTTTTCACAAGTTAAAGCTTCCCCCTCGTTAAATTTTCACTTCATACCGCATAAGGTCTAGCGGCCTATTTTTATTTTTTGGTGAATCCAAACATCCGCGTTAAGTGTCCAATTACTTTCAGTTGGTTAATATATCTACATGCGCGCTATAAAAATGTTAAGTCCAGCTTTGGGCATAAGTTGAACTCATGGAGTGAATATGAAAAATATAATTATCGCATTGAGTATTTTGCTTATCGGTTTTACTCTGCCAGCCACCGCGAGTGACAACAGAAAGATATTGATCATTGCCTCAAACGTGGCAGATATGGGAGATCCAGAAAAGCACGAAGCCAGAAATGATCTCTGGGAGTATGCACCGCCATACCATGTGTTTGTTTCGCATGGTTACCAAGT
>CAZZEV010000029.1:4185-17235 GCA_964653305.1 uncultured Cellvibrionaceae bacterium
GAGAGTGGCGGAGTCATTGGAAGCAGTGGCCATGGGGCTGGCGCCTTTGCGAACGCAAGGCTTTCCAGTGGTAAGCCACTGGTAAAAGGTAAGCGCATTGCAGGTTTCCCAAATTCAACAGAAAAAGAAAAGGACTGGGCGAAACAAGGGAGTCTATTGCCTTTTTTAGTTGAAGAAAGACTTATAGAAAATGGTGCCATCACAGTAAATAAAGAGAATATTCCAGATAAGCGCGATGTGATTATTGATGACCGCATTGTCACAACCATGTTCCTACCATCTGCTGCATTGGTTGCGAAAGAAATGCTTATCTTGCTCGAAAAAACGGAAAACCCAACCAATAAAAATAATCTACCAAAGTAAACTGCGTTGCACGTGACTGCCCAACGCGATTAATTTAACTGTTCGTTAACCTCGTTAATTTTTTATTTCAGATCGTATAACGTCTAGCGGCCTTTAATAAAAGCCTGTAGGTTCGATTAGCGTAGCGTAATCCTAAGAATGAAAAGCCCACCAAATTAGCAGCAAGCAATGGAAAGCAAATTCATCGTAAAAACAAAAAAATACTATGTTAACTTGGATTTTTAGCGTTACCCTATTGGAACGGCATAATAATATTTTGATAAAGAAAATTTCCCCAAGAAAAACCTGCAAGCAGAAAGTCTATCGCGCCACCCTTTGAAGTTGTCGCTTGGCTGATTTTGCCTGATCAAGTTGGTATAGTGATATCAATCGTGTGAGTATTGAGCGTGGAGATTGGCATGCGTACGATTACGCTGCGCTAATCGTACCTACGAGCTCAGAAGCAACCATTTATCGCAACCTTAGGCCAAGAAATATTACGTATAGGAGAATATATATGACCGACATGCTCGTGAATTTGTATATGGAAAGAGATGTTCAGGATAAATCTATTTTTGAAAATGAATATGTAAGTATTAAACGTGCGCTGGCAATAGACAAAGAAGAAATTTGCAAATTCGTTAAAGATAATTTTACAGAAATATGTCCTGGATGGGTTGATGAGTGCGCATCAACTTTATATAGGCAGCCTACAAGTTGTTTCATTGCAGTAAAAGATAAAAAGATTGTTGGGTTTGCTTGTTATGACAGCACAGCAAAAGGAACAGTTGGTCCTATGGGTGTATCGTTGGAGTTTAGAAAAAAAGGGATCGCAAAAAGTTTGCTAAATAGCTGCTTAGAAGCAATGAAAATGGAAGGTTATTCATATGCAATTATAGGCTGGGTAAGCTCAACCGAATTTTACGAAAAAGCATGTGGAGCCATAGCTCTACCAGAAAATTTCCCTGGCATTTACTCTAGAATGATAAAGCATGACTAAAAGTTGTGTACAAGACTATAAGTCGCTCACGCACTACATATTTCGTGTGCTGGACAATTTTTAAGTAGCAGTTTTGTGGTTTTTCTGCGCAAAAGCCCGTAGGTACGATTACGCTGCGCTAATCGTACCTACGAGTTGAACCCAACCTTATGCAAAGAAGAGGAAACTAATGACCTATCAAATTCTATGGAAAGAATTGTGGCTGAGCCTTTCAAAGTACATGGCTATCGCAATTATCATTCCGCTTACAATTATTTTTGCAATTCGTTATGTGAATTATGGCTTTGACTTCGGTGCTGCATTTCCTCATTTGAACCTAAAAAACTCCTTGGTAATAGGCTCTGGGATTGTCATATTTTGTATCGGCTTTTCATGGCTTATAGCCCTGTGGGTTAGAACGGCAAAAATCACTATTAACAATGGCATAATTCAGGGACGAAATTATTGGGGCTTTAAAAATAGCTTTCCGCTGGTTGAATCAGTTTCATCATATAACTTTAGCAATAATGGAATTAATGCCATTGTTCTTGTGAGTAGGAACAGTGGGAAAATTTATATCTCAGTTCATACTGAGAAATTGAATGAGTTGCTTGACCTAATTGAGCCATATATCATTAAAAATAATGAAACCAAAACATAACAAAGTGCTGCAACTCGCGCTCTGTGCGCTTGAAAGTTTGTAAGTCTCATCTTTGTAGTTTTTCTGTTAGAAAATATTTCACAAAACCACCACTGAAAAGCAGCCGTTGAACTCGGTGTTATGCTTACGAGGAAAAAATATGGAAACTTCGGAAGAAAACATGCTCGAAGTAATTTTGCGAAAAGCTGCCGATGAGCCAGCACATCGCCCAGAGTTCTATCAAACTCTTTTAGACTCAAATGTATATATTCTTGGCTCTGCGGGTGAAGGCGAAGGAGCTACGGAGCTTCAAGCAGGCAGCAAAATTTCAATTTACAACTGGGAAAAGCAAGATGGAACACCAATCATTCCATTCTTTAGCTCTCTTGAGGTATTAAGAAAATCTATAGATTCAGAACAGCCTTATCTGCAGCTTCCTGCCAAATCATTGTTTGAGCTTACGGTTGGCGCAACTCTATTTTTGAATCCTAAGTCCCCTTACGGAAAAGAGTTTTTGCCTCAAGAAGTTGGTCATATGCTCTCTGTTGGAATTGGAAGGGAGCCTATTCAGCGAGTCGTTGAAAAGGAAACAAAAGTTCTACTCGGTCAACCTTCTAGCTACCCTTCAAAAATGGTGGATTCGTTAACCCAACTTTTTGTAAAGCATAAAAATGTAAAAAAGGCATATCTATGCTTAATGCATGACCAATCACTTGATGTTAAGCCCCACCTTGTAATTGGAATTCAGGCAGAAGGAGATATAGAAATTATTATGAGAGCGGCAGGCAATGTTGCAGCAGATACAGTTCCTAACGGTGAGTCGGTTGATCTATGTCATGTGCTCGAGAATGAAGCTGGTCTGAGTAATTACTTTATAACTCAAACTAAGCCATTTTATGAGCAAACATGGGGTTCAAAAATTCTATCATTTTTAAAATCAGGTAAAGCTTAAATAATTAGGGCTAGAGTAATAATGTAAAGCGCGCATGGGTGTAACTCTGGTTAAATTAATATTTTTTTCCAAAAAATGTTTTTAGATTGTTTAAGGAGCTGCCCCATGCGAGCGCAATAACCGCCAAATATTCCTGCACCGATTCGCGCGGCTTGGAATCTAATCCATACAAACTCTCCCACCCGTTTTTAATGTGTATGACGATTCCAATATTCTCAAATCTATGTAAATGCTTGGTTACCGTTTGCCTGGTAATGTGTGTATCGCTTGCGAGCATGGTAATAATGTGATTGTCCATCAATCAGTTTTGCAACCAGTGATAGACGTGTAGGATCACCAAGCTTTGAAAAAATCGTCATTTGAGTATCTCTAAGATTGGTCTGGTCTTTCCAGCGCTTTAAATTCTGCGAATGTAAAGAATTATTATCCCAAGAGCCTTGCGTGGAGTTTTCATTGAAGCGCGTTTAAGCTCCGTGCCTCCACAATTAGAGAGACTTCCATAATGAAAACTATAAAAACGATATTGATCGGCGGGCTATTCCTGGTTTCACCATTTTGTCACGCTGACTTTGTTGACGACTTTAATCAAAAATCGGTTGAGGGTTGGCAAACCTTCACCGGCGATGGCGATGCGCAGCTTAAGTTTTTACCTATGGACGGTTTTGCGCGTATGCAAGTTAATGCAACAAAAGATCAACACAATATTTATTGGACGATTATCAAACGCGACGTATCCAAATCGCTGGATATGGAAAAACTCAAAAGCCCAGACTACGAATTGCGCGTGGAAGCCCGTGTACGCCCCAGCCATTCGCCGCGTCGCGTTAACTTTATGATTAACACCCAGCGCACAACAGATTTTCACGAACACCTGCGCGAATATGACTTGGGGCAAAATACCGATTGGCAAGTTATCAGTATGACCACGCGCAATTTTGATGCGGTGCCAGGGGATCAAGTGAATGTGCAGTTGAGTGTTACTGATTGGGGTCTTGGCGAATTTTATTTAGACGTAGACTATTATCGTGCAGAAGTTGTGAAGGTGAAGAAAGCGAAGCCAGATCTGGGCGAACCACTCGTTTATCATCCGCCCGTGCCTGCGCTCGACTCCTTTAAACAACATCTCACTGTTAAACACGATGCAACGATTAACGCGGCGTTCCCTTTAGTTAATTTCAACAATTGGAAATCTGACAATGCGCGCGTTTTAACCGTGAGTGCAGGGCAGTTCCCCTTGTTGCGTTGGGACTTACAAAACTTCAGAGGACAAAAAGCGAACGGTGTGGGCGTGTTGGAACTTACCACGCAATCGGTTCAAAAGGGTGGCGACTACATAGGCGCATTGGGTGAAGATTTTGGCATTGAATTCGATAAGGTGCGCGTATTTGAAATTTTCGGCGGCGATGAAAACTGGCAACAACATAGTGTGACCTTCGCAAATTTCACGCAAGGCAAAGATGTGTTATCCACCACCAATGGGCAAATGATTTTTGATACAGATGTTGCTCAAGCGGATGGCAAAACCTTGATCACTATCCCTCGCCCTGTATTACAACGCATGCTCGATGGCACCACGCGCGGGCTCATGCTCAAGCCACTTGGCGCATTGGAGGTTTCGTTTTACGATTCTGAACACGGCGATGGCAGTCAATCACCGAAATTGCATTTCACGATACGCGCGAAATAATCAAATGAGTCTGCGCAGGGATGCACACTCAACCCTCGGGTTACTTATCATCAACTCAGGTCAAGTTAAGCTCGAACCTTGATCTGCTAGCATCCTCGAAAACATTATTCAAAAAGAGGCTAAGAATGAACCGATTTTTTAAACGCCTATCAACAGTGAGTTTGTTCATGTTGTGCGCAGCAATTGGGTTAATCGGCTGCGCCACACCATCTACAAAAAACGCGCAGCAACATCAAATACATACGTGGGAGACGCAAGAAATTGTGCTTCTTGCAGAAAAGTCGTACGCAAATTATTACACCGATGTCGATATGTGGGTTCAACTTAAGGGGCCTGGGTTCGATAAGCGTGTATATGGTTTCTGGGATGGCGAGAAGCGTTTTGTAGTGCGCGTGGTTGCGATCAAACCGGGTGAGTGGACGTGGCGCAGCGGATCTAACCAAACCGATGACGCGGGCTTAAATGGCCACTCAGGTTCATTCACCGCAATCGAATGGTCCGCTCGTGAAAAAAGAGAGAATCCCAATCGACAAGGTTTTGTCCGTGTCTCGCCCAATGGTCACGCACTTGAATATTCCGATGGTACACCTTTCTTTATGGTGGGCGACACTTGGCTTGCGGGTACAACATGGCGTTTGCCATTTCGCAATGCCCCCACCTCACATGATTACCAACCTGGCCCCGGTATCGGTTTTGAAGATGCGGTCGCTTTTCGCAAGAAGCAGGGTTTTAACTCGGTCAGTATGATTGCTTCGTTTCCCAACTGGGATGCTGATGTAAATCCGAGTACCCATGCCGATAAAAATGGGATTTTCCTGAGAAACGCGTGGGAGAAATTTGGTTACGATGCTTCAAGTGGGAAAGGGACTGATGCATCGGGAGGCGTTAGCTATTGGGGTTCGTTTACCGCAAAAAACATGCGCGATGAATACGGTCACTTACCCTTTGCGATGTCCGTAGAACACAAAGGTGTTTCAGATTTTACGCGCATCAACCCAGCCTATTTCAAAAGCCTTGATCGCAAAATGAATTATTTGTCTCAACAAGGGTTTGTGCCTTTGCTAGAAACTGTGCGGCGCGATGTGGGCCCCTCATGGAATGCCTATTTTAATTTCAATGAAACTTTTGCGCGTTACACACAATACTTAATTGCGCGTTACGGTGCTAACAATCTTGTGTTTAGCGGTATTCATTTAGATTGGATTCCAAAAGATTTCAGCCTCACGGCGGCACAATTTAATGAAGCGCTCACCTATCACTTAAAAAAATATGGCCCACCGCCGTTTAACCAACCGGTTACAGTGCTTATTGATCGCTCTACTTATGCAGCCTTTGGTCATGCTGAACAAGTACCTTGGATGACCATGCACAGCGTGGGCAACAAACCGCGCGACCATCGCGTGAGTGAAGCATTGGAAACGCAATTCAAACTGACGCCCGCGTACCCAACAATTAATTTCGAACCCTATTACACGGGCTGGCGTCACGAAATTAATAAACCGGCGGGTGAAGAACCGCTCGCAAATTCCGCACGGGATAATTATTTTGCACGCGCACAAATGTACGGCTCTGTGCTTTCGGGCGGGTTGTCTGGCCATGTTCATGGCACTGCTGCCTATGACATAACGTCTACCGGTGAACCTGCAGGTGCAAGGCCGCATATTTGGGATGCATTGAATTACGAATCCGCCAACTACATGCAGCACTTGAACGCATTTGTACAATCGGAAGGCCGCCGCTATCAGGATTTATTGTTAGCCTCTGATCAAATATCTCCGCGTAAAGCGCCAGGCAGCCCTGAGGATGGACTCGATGGTTGGTCATATATGATGCGCACAGCGGAAAATGATTTAGCACTGCTCTATTTTGAAAATAGATCTGTATTGCCAATATTAAAAGGCTTTACTCCCAGCAAAACCTACACCTTTAAGTGGTTCGATCCCTTAAATGGTCAATGGCAAAAAGCGATTTCAATTACTGCAGACGGAGAGGGTTCTTTAAGCGTGCCCAATTTCCCGCGGGATGAAAAAATCACCAGCTGTGATTGGGCCGCAAAAATTACGCTTTAAATGAATGCTCAGCGGGAACTGGGGTTTTCGCTGAGCAAATTTTGAGTTAATTGCTCACAAGAGCGTTCTTATGGCTTTTAATTGGAGTTTATATATAAAATATGATCCTGTCGCACATGATCATATTCAAGGAGTATCAAAAATGAATAACATTAAAGATGGTTTACGTTGGCGTGTTATTTGGTCTGGAGTTGCAATTATTGTTGCTGGATCCTATGGAGTGCAATTCTTCAATGACAAAAATAATGCAGATCTAATCTTGGCGGTAGGGTGGTCTTTGTTAGCCATATCGTTTTTTATGAACCCTATGGTGTTAAATTGGAAGTCTACACTCTCTGATGTTAAACGTTCTGTCGGGGGTTATTTGGTTGGTTCCCCCACGTTTGTAGGTCTATGCACTGTATTTGGCAGTGCGCTAATGCTGGTGGGTACTTGTTTAAAACTATCAAATTTTCTTTAGTATGGGATGTGCTTTACAGTTTTTTAACGAAAGGAATATTTTGAAGTGAATGCTTTTTTAATTATAGATCTGAGTATTCATGATCCACGTTTGTTCAGTGAATATCTCACAATGATTCCATTTTTTATTAAGAAGCATCTTGGGCGTTACATCGTTCAAGGTGCAGAGACAACAGTTATTGAAAATGAATGGAAGCCGGAAAAGGTTGTCGTTATTGAATTCCCTTCAAGGAAAAATGCAGAAGCATTTTTATCAGATCCAGAAGCGAAAGAGCTGTTCAAATTACGCCATAAATCAACAACAAGTAAAATGATTTTAGTGGATGGCTGTTGTTAAAATTTAGGTAAATGGAGTTTGTATGAAAAAAATTTTTATGTTGTTGGCTTTTCTTTCTATTTCATGTGCCGCTGAGGACTTTTCCGATAACTTCTCGAGTGGAGCTTTTCATTTAAAATGGAATAGCAGTATTGATGACGCTAAATTTCTATTTCCAAATGGGAGTTTTAGACCACTGCACTCAAGAGAAAATAGAATATCCTTCGTGGTCCTCAATGATATCAATTTGAGTTGGTATGAGATTCCAACCGAAGAGGTGTATTTTACCTATTCGCCTAAAATGAAATTGGATCATGCGCGTGTTTTTTTCAAGTATCAGGATTTAGAGCACGTTAAGAAAAAATGTTTAGATGTGTTTGGAACAGATTTTGTTGCCAGAGACAAAAATGGCGAACAGTCATTTATTTGGAAGAACGCTAGAAGGGTCACGCTGTCAATAAATACCAATGCCCCTACACAATGGGTCTATTTGTATGTGCAATAACCTGCGATTGTATAGATATTGAGTTATCCTTTAGCGTCGAAAAAGCAGAAACTGATAATTGAATTTTTCAGTTTTTGCTTTTTTTCTAATTATAGAGTTTTTTAGTTTATTAACACCCAATCAAAACGAACGCCATCAGAATTGTCCGATATTGCTCCAGGCGCATTTGCAAGTATTTTCCCAGTTGCAGGATCTATGCGCAAAAACTTCTGAGTGTTTAATGACATTAGCATTAATTCGCCCGTCAGCGTTTCCATCCATTGAAAGGTTTCATTCGGTGTTACTCGGCCGGATTTTAGCGTTACTTCGGTATCGTTTTTCACCGAAACATATTGTTTTCCTGCACGTAATGCAACCCGGCCTAAACCTTGATCTTCAACTGTGAATACATTTTTTCCATCGACGTTTAATTGGCTGTCGCGCTTATGAGGCTTCAATGCAATCTCTTGCTTGAAGGGAATAGGGCGCATTAATCCTTTTGGGTTGGGCTCGAAGATATCGACGCTATCAAAATCGGCATAGCCGCCCGCTTTGCCAAGCGTATTGTAGTTAAACAATGCGTAGCGCATGCCTTGGAAGGTGGCGAGATTGAATACCATCGTAAACTCATTGCCTATGGGTTCAAATTTTTTGCCATCGATTGAATAACTAAAGCGTGCTTTTTCCGTTAAGAAGTCACACTCCGCACGAAACCAAAAGCGCGATGCGGTTGTGGGAATACGCTCCGTTTTATTCGTAGTAAAATCGTAATAAGCCACTGTCGATCCTTTATCGCTTCGCTCTACGCCAAGCCATGCGTAAGGTTTTCCGAAGACACTTAAACCGGCAACATCTCCCGTTTTTAATCCGGCGCTCTCAATAGTAATCGTAGGTGTTGAGCGAGGCCCAATGGAGCGTTGCGTTAAACTATTTTTAGCTTGCCAAAAATCAGCGGATGGTAATGAGTGTAAACGTAAGAAGCCTGGGCGTTCTTTCAAGGACCATTTGCTGTTGTCTGGAACATGACTCCACTGCCAAATAGGGCTTAAGGTTTCGCTAGAGAAATCGTCACTTCTTTTATAAGGCGCTGTAATAGGATCAGTAAAACCTGTATTGGGTTTTACCCACGTGCGTGGCGTTCTGGTTAAGTTTTTTGGCAAACCGAAATAGGGCCAGCCATCTTTCCATGTGATGGGTGATAAAGATGTAGTACGCCCAACGGAATTGTGATCCATCATCGTAAAGCCCCACCATTCGCCTGTCGCTGTCTCAACCATGCCGCCTTGGTGCAACGACATACGACCGTTGGGTTTGTAGTCAGGTGGAGTGATGGCTGACATTGGGCTTGAAGGATTAGGTACGCGGTAACCTTGGTGTAAACCAAAATCTTCGTCGCGGCTCACCGCCAAATTAACTTCATAGGGGCCGTAAATATTTTTAGCTCTTGCTGCAGGCATGCGCATCTCGCCGTCGTACCATGCGCTCAAGATGTAATACATGCCTTTAATTTTATAGATGTGTAAGCCTTCGCCCATGCCAGCTTCTTGCGCAATGATTTCGCGTTCGGTACCGGGCACAATGTTCAACAAATCTTTTGTGAGTTCCATAAGTTTGATGGATCTATAACCCGTCACAGCATAAATTTTTCCGTCATCATCAAACAACAAAGAGGCATCATGAATCTTTGCGTTCATTTGCTGATGAGTCCAAGGGCCGGCTGGATTGGTGGCGGTGTAAACTTGAGTCCCTTTTTTGTTTACATTGCTGATGATGTAGTAGGTGCCTTTGTGATAACGGAAACTCGGTGCCCAAATCCCTTGCCCATAAATGAACTTGCCTTCTTCCAAGCGAAATTCAGGGCCGAGGTCTAAACGATCAAACACATAGCCAATCATCTTCCAATTCACTAAATCTCGTGAATGAAAAATGGGTAAACCCGGCATGCTATGCATGGTGGTGCCGGTTAAATAGTAATCATCACCAACTCTAAGGACGTCGGGGTCTGAAAACTCGTCATAGAAAAGCGGATTCGTGTAGGTGCCATTGCCGTTATCCGCCGTCCAAGTTGTATTTGTTTGTTGTGCGCTAGCGGTCATTGCCAGTAAGAAAAGCCATGGGCAGGCTTTTGCGATCATGCGTATCACGTGAACACCTCTAAATGTATTTATTTTGTTTGTCTATTTTCTTGGTTCGCAGAGTTTATAAAAACGAACTAAAAAATACCGTATGTATTCTCCGCTATCCATAGATTTTTCATCGAAAAAAACCGCAAAAAAGCTTTAATTTTTTTTAGTAAGAGAGATTGGTCGTCGTTAATCGGCGGTGCCCTCAAATGATCTCTTCAGCTTTAATAACCCAACCATGCTTCAAGACGCTTATAGACCCTATCTATGATTAATTTGAAAGCGAAAATAACCTACTTTTTTCTGATGCTTGCCATTAGTTTTTGACACCTTGATCAGGCTGAATATTCTGTTGTAGTACATAAAGATGTTCAGTGGGCCGAGGCCAAGGGGTTCAAACTTACAACGGATATTTATGTACCCAACATCGATAAAAAGAATCTTCCTCTTTTGGTGATTTTTCATGGTGGCGGTTGGTTGCTTAATTCGAAGTCCATCATGAACGATATGTCCAATTACATGGCAGCCAATGCTGAGCTGGTTGTCGTGAACGTGGATTACCGCTTGTTGGGCGACAAAAAAAATACAACAACCTTAAATGAAATGGTTGAAGATGCGATTGGCTCGGTACTTTGGGTGAAAGACAACATTAAGCAATACGGTGGTAACCCACAGAAAATTGCGGTGACTGGTGATAGTGCCGGTGGTCAATTGGCGGCAATGGTTATGTTGACCGGCAATAAGTTGGAGTCAGATGGTTTTGCGGGTGACACCTTAGGATTCAATCCTACCTACCTGCCTAAAAACAAAACAGCAGAGCAGGTTGCCAGACGAGATGGCGCGCGCGTTCAAGCGGGTGTTTTAAGTTATGCCGCTTATGAGTTATTAGCAGCGGGTAAGGCAGCTTTGAAGCACCCAGTAATAAATTTAGGGAGTGGGCAAAAGCCACTCCACGCGGTATTTTTGGCGTAGGCATTAATGCAGACAGCCATGCTGATTTTTATAAAGCGGTTTCACCCATCTACTCGGTTGCAGAGAGTAAGCAACGCAAACTGCCACCACAATTTGTGTACGTGGGCAGCAAAGATAGTTTAATCCCGCCCGATGTTGCAAGTCGCTGTGTTGATTTACTTAAGTAAGCAGGTTTCGGTCTGCTGCTTTGGCACCAAAAAGACGCGCTAATCCAAAATTGGTGTCACAAACCATTTTCATTTCTTCATAAAAAAACCGCCTGCAAAACAGGCGGTTTTTTTATGAGCATTTTTTAGGCGGGATTTAACTGCAGCTGAAATAAAAAACCCCTGCAGAGCAGGGGTGAAAACTCCCGCAAGCAGGAGATAATGCTACCCCTGCTACCAGGGGGGAGTTAGCAAACTGATTGCGCAAACATATCGAAAATAAACAGCTTAAGTTTAAATTTTTTGTGGGGTTCTCTTAAAAAAATCAAAAGTTAAAGGATTTTTGCGTTTTTTTTCGATCGAAAGTTCAAATGGTTTTTTCAGTTAGCTGAACTTTTATTCGAGATGATCATATTTAGTGCGGTGAATTGGCTTGCGATAGCCCCCCAAAAAAATCCCCCTGAGTTGCAGGGGGATTTTTTTATTTCTTGCGGTGCTAGATTCGCACTCTACGTAAGTGCTTAGAATGATGCGTTCACACCCAAGGTTGCAATGTAGCCCGTTTTGAAGGAGCTGTAAGTTGCATTGTCGTGGGCGAAGGTCATTCTCAGAGGTTCGTCAGTAATGTTCGATACGCTGAAGCTCACTTTAGGTTTGCCCATGACATTATCAAACTCGTAGCTCGTAGAAAGATCTAACTGTCCGCGAGCATCGGTCATGAGTTCCGCACCAAGAACACCATTTTGGTTTGGGCCAGATGATATTTGTTGGTCATTCCATACATAAGTCAAACGCACTGACGCACCAAAATCCTCCCAGTAGGCTGTGAAGTTATAGCTTTCAGGTGATACACCTATAGCTTTCGCCGGAGCCCCAGTACCTTCACCGCGCTGGTAAATGTGGGTGTAGTTGGCGTTAAACCCGAAACCATTCAGCACCATGTCTAAAGGTTGTACCCACGTCAATTCAGCACCTTCTATTTCCAAATTGCCGGGCGCGTTTACTTGTTGGCTGACAAGGATTGGCGCAACATCTGGGCCGCCGCGCGCGTTAATCGCGTCCATACGATTTTGACCAATACTGTTAAAGGGGATAGTTTGGTCGCTTCCGATACCTACCACTAACTTGCTGAACGGAATGCTAAATGTATTGGCAACCGTGAAACCAGTCATTTGTTTGCCGAAGAAGGTTGCACCCACATAACCTTCGTCGCCCGTATACCACTCACCACCGAAATCAATGTTGGTAGAAAGGTATGGAGACAACTCTGGGTTACCGTAGCTTGCGTTTTGTGCAGACGGATCGCTGAAGTTGGTACCGGGAAGCATGGCACTTGGGTTCGGGCGAGTCATTGTACGAGAAGCAGCAAAGCGCAAAACAATGTCATCCGTTGCTTGGAAGGTGGCGTTAAACGATGGCAACAAGTAGTTGTAATTTACGGGTTTTGATACATAGAAACGTTGCTCAGCAATTGCGGGCGCGGTCGCTGTTGCGGGTTGCGCCGCAATGGTTACTGGGCCAGAAATGGTTTGATCGGTATTTATGTAACGCCCCCCTAGGTTGAAGCGCATTTCATGACCAACCACTTCAGCCGTGGTGTTGAACTCCAAATAAGCACCTTGAGTTTTTTCTTCCATTAGTGCGGTTGAAGCACCCGTTGATGAACCGCCACCCTCTGGAGCTGAATCTCTTAATGTGTAATAACCGGTATCGGCTTTAAATTTATCGAAGTTTACGGTGATAAATCCTGGGCCTTTGGTTAAGTATGAACTCAATTGGCTGAGGGGTACGCGTGAGTTGGGGTTCAAACCGTTACAGCCTTTGCGGCCTGAGGTTGGAGTGTTGCCACTTGCATCTAAACCATCGCGGCAGACTACGTCT
>CAZZEV010000030.1:0-6529 GCA_964653305.1 uncultured Cellvibrionaceae bacterium
TGCATAGACTGACCTTGTTATTTGCACAAAACGTTATGTTAACTGCATGTGAGCCACAAAGCGCCAGAGCCATTTTTGGCCGAAGCAATGCTCTAAAGGTAGCACAGAGACTAGGGGTTTAGGCGGACTTTTTGGTGCATTACACTGGGGAATTAACAAATAACAGCGGCTATTGCGCCCTACTGACATTTATTGACAGCAGCTCGTGTAAACTTTGCACAACTCGACCCATTTGCCCCTAGCCATTTAAACTAAAACCGAGCACCCCATGCAACGCGCCGAACGCCTCTTTCAACTGCTGACACTTTTGCGCAACCGCCGCACAGTGATGACGGCCAAGCAATTAAGCGATCATCTGCAGGTTTCTGAGCGGACAATTTATCGCGATATACAATCACTCAGCCTATCTGGTGTGCCCGTTGAAGGCGAAGCTGGCGTGGGCTACCGGCTTTCACACCGCTATCAACTCCCGCCGCTGATGTTTGATCGCCACGAAGTAGAAGCTCTCTTGCTCGGCGCGCGCATGGTGAGCAGCTGGGGCGATACGGATATGGCCACACACGCCAAGCAGGCTATGCAAAAAATATTATCGGTACTGCCTGATCATTTGCGACACAGCGATGAAAATTTGCCGTTACTCGTACCACACATGGAAGACGTACAAAGATTTTATACCGCGCACAGCCAGCCTATTCGTGAAGCGATTCGCTCGCGCCAGCGCGTTAGCATTGACTACACTCGCGCCGACGGGCAAGTATCAACACGCACTATTGAACCGCTGGGGTTAATTTTTTGGGGCAAAGTGTGGACGCTGGTCGCATGGTGCCAATTACGCCATGATTACCGCACCTTTCGGCTCGACCGCATTAACGACTTAAGTGTATTGGCTGATTTTTTTGAAACCCATGACACTAAAAGCTTGAAACACTTTTTAGCCTTAATGAAAGAAAAACATCAACAAGACGATAACTGCACGGACTAATACAATGACCGAAAAACAACGTTGCCCTTGGTGCGGAACTGATCCGCTCTATATGGACTACCACGACAATGAATGGGGTACACCACTCTACGACAATCAAAAACTGTTTGAGTTTTTAATTTTAGAGGGCGCGCAAGCGGGGCTTTCATGGATAACCGTGTTACGTAAACGCGAAAATTATCGCAAAGCGTTTGATAATTTTGATCCCGCTAAAATTGCACGCTATACAGATGCTAAAAAAGCTAAGCTGTTATTAAACGAAGGTATTATTCGCAATCGATTAAAGATCGATAGCACGATTAAAAATGCACAGGCCTATTTAGCCATGCAAAAAAATGGCGAAGATTTCAGCGAATTCTTATGGAGTTTTGTGGGTGGCAAACCCAAACAAAACAAATGGAAGAGCATGAGTCAAGCCCCCGCTTTTACAGCAGAGTCAGATGCAATGTGCAAAGCCCTTAAACAGCGCGGCTTTAATTTTGTAGGCAGCACCATTTGCTATGCGTTTATGCAGGCGACCGGCATGGTGAATGACCATATTGTAGGCTGCCATAGATATAAGATTTGTGAGGCAGGTAAATAATTAACATGTACGACTCAGGTCTTGATGGCGAACCCAATTTGCATTATGTGTTTGTTTACGGCACCCTGCGCAGCGCCTGCCAAACAGGTGCCCATAAACAATATTTACGCGGAGCCGATTTTATTTCTCCCGCTAAAATTCGCGGCCAATTATATATGGTGGATTATTATCCAGGCTTGGTCTTGAGTGAGACAGAAAATTGGGCGATTGGCGAAATTTATTTGCTAGAGGATGAGGCTCAACTTCATGACTTGGATGTGTACGAAGGCTGCGCAAAAAAATCACCGCAGCCTCATGAATATGAACGCCGAATGACTCAAGTGGTACTGACTAGCGGCGAGGAAATAGCGGCGTGGGTTTATGTTTATCAACAGGAAACCCAGCATTTACCAATCATTAACTCCGGCGATTTTCTTAATCGCTATTAGGCTCCTCTAAAGGTAGCTCCACATAAAAACAAGAACCTACGCCCTCAGTTGATATAAATCCTATAGTACCGTTCATTTTTTCAATGAGTTCTTTTGCTATAGCCAAGCCCAAACCAGTTCCTCCCACCGAACGAGAGTCCGATGAATCGGCCTGAGAGAATTTTTGAAATATTTTCGTATGAAAATGTTCTGGAATTCCACGACCATGGTCGATAACTTCAATTTTTACTTTATCAAAACTAACATCAAGATTAATAATTATCTCTTCTCCCCTGGGAGAAAATTTTGCCGCATTGGAAAGAAAGTTAACCAGCACTTGGCGTAATCGACGAGCATCTACTTTAACCATTAGATATTCATAACGCGCGCCAAGCACAATATGAACATCATACTTTTGCGCGTAAGATGTCATGGATAAAATAGCATCGTCAACTATCGGCATTAGCAGTTGAACCTCCAACTCCATTTCTAATTTACCTACCGATAACTTGTCAATGTCCAACAAATCATTAATAAGTTCTGCTAATCGTTGACTATTCTTTTGGGCTATTTCTAATAGCTTTAATGCAGGCGCTGGCAGTGCCCCTAGCTGACCGCTAACTGAAAGCGATAAAGCGCCACCAATTGCTGTTAAGGGTGTTCTAAGCTCGTGACTCACCGTAGATACAAACTCACTCTTTAAACGATCATTTTCTTTTAGTTTTTCTCGCATGCGTTTTACGTTGGCCAATAGAGAATCGACGTACTCCGTTTCAATTTCACAATCTAAATCACCACGCGTAATCGCCTGTACCACTTCAGTCGCGTAGTAGGGCTCTCCGCCCAATTGCAGGAGTAATCTTCGAACAAAAGTAACGCACACAAAAGCAACTATCAACGTTAATAGAAACACATAAAATAGAAGTACAAACATTGTATTTCTAAGAGCATTTTGTCGCTCAGTTAAAATGCCATCCAGCTTATCGATTGCAAAATGCGCGTAACCAAAATAACTGTTGAGCCCGAATGTGAATGCCGCATAAAACTCCTCGGCCGAATAAGAAAGCACCTCCTTTCCTAAAACCTCTCGCTCTGTTAATTCACGTATTTTTTGGTACTGACTGTTTATAGCTTGATAGTTTTGCGCAATCAGCTCACCACCACGCACTCCAGCCGCCGCTTTTTTGATGCCAGCATCCAGCATACTCATTTGCATTTGACTCATCAGTAAAAGCGCGTTGACCTGCATCCGCTCTTCCACAGTGGTGCTACCTTTCGTGAGTAGGTCAACACCAGTAGCACGAATTTGCCCGAGCGTTTCGGTCAACTCGGGCAAGCGCATTAAACTTGCCTCAATTAAAAAGTAACCGTCAGCCCCTGGATCTAGCGATAACTGGTAAAAGTCCAAAATTGACTGCAAGAATTGTAGCTGTGCATAAATGAGTGCCGAATGTAATTTAAAGCTTTCAGCTGGGTGCACTGCCTTTTGGGCCACTTTACGGTGCACCTCATGCCATTCAACCACCAAGCGCGCGAATGCCTCGTTATGCACAGGGCTTGGATGCTTATCAAAATACACTTCATACGCAAATATGGCAGCCTCAAGCTCTTCCGCCTTGCTGCGCCGGTCATTATTAGTCACAGAATCGTCTTGCAGATAGCGTGCAGAGAGCCCCCTGTGCTGCTGAGTGCGCTGAATGATATTTAACATGAGGTGCGCCTGCGGTAGACCCTGCTGTTCCTTTGCAGCAAAGACCAAAGATTTATTCGCCTCGCTCCAGTAAAGCGCTGTCGGGATTGCAATAAGAGCAAGACAAAGAAGCCCTAAGCATGCAAACTTTTTCCATAGGGCAATGCGCCTTACACGCGTCACAAACGTCATAAATTACCTAATAATTCTGAGATAAGAAAAATAGCTAAACCGAACCGCAAAATAGAACGTATATCATCCTCAAAGCTTAGCTTAGATTTTGTTGAAGACAGCTTTTTGCCAGATAAAAACATCCCTGTTACAGTTGCACCATCTGAGGCATCAATCCCATCCAAATTGCCACCTCCTATTGCCCTCGGGGGCAAGTACGAAGAGGCAAACGAGAACCTAATTACATGAAGAATAAATATCTTTCAGTCACAGAAAATATAGATCCACTCTTCCATCAAGCAAAACCAGCAAGCACGGGTGTACTTTTGGTTAACTTGGGCACACCCGATGCACCAACAGCTTCCGCATTACGCCGCTATCTTGCAGAATTTTTAGCCGATACCCGAGTCATTGAAATCCCCAAGATTATTTGGATGCTGATTTTGCACGGTATTATTTTGCGCGTGCGCCCTAAAAAATCCGCAGCAAAATATGCCACTGTTTGGACCGATGAAGGCTCTCCGCTACTCGCCATTAGCAAGCGTCAAGCTGCCGCTGTGCAAGCAGAACTCGGTGAAAGTGCAAAGGTAAAATTGGGCATGCGCTACGGCAACCCTTCAATACAGAAAGCACTACGTGAATTTCAACATGAAGGTGTGCGGAAGATTATTGTACTGCCGATGTACCCACAATATGCAGCAGCAACTACTGGTTCGAGCTTCGATGCGGTTGCTCGTGAATTGCAAAAATGGCGCTTTGTTCCAGAGTTACATTTCATGAATAGCTTTTGCGATAACCCGTTGCTTATAGATGCCTTAACAGCAAGCATTCAAGAAGACTTTAATAAACATGGCAAACCTGAAAAGCTACTATTGTCTTATCACGGAATGCCTAAACGCAACTTGGAGCTGGGAGACCCCTATTATTGTCTCTGTCAAAAAACGACGCGTTTGGTGGCGGAAAAATTAGGCCTCAGCAAAGCTGAATATCTCACCACCTTCCAGTCACGCTTCGGTTATGCTGAGTGGCTTCAACCTTACACGGATAAAACCTTAGAAGAATTGGCGAAAAGCGGCACAAAAAATGTTGCTATTGTTTCACCTGCCTTTAGTGCAGATTGTTTAGAAACACTTGAAGAATTAGCCGTAGAAAACCGCGAGATTTTTATGCATGCCGGCGGTACAGAATATCGTTACATCCCAGCACTAAATGATCGCAAGGATCATATTGTTGCACTCACAGACCTGATTAAAAAACAACTTTGATCAATTTATGCAACAAAGTAAACGGCGCACACAGTTGCGCCATTTTTTTGGTGTTTATTCATCCCGAGTCAATACTTCTAGCAGCTCAATCTCAAACACCAAATTGGAATTGGGTTTAATAATTGGCCCAACTTGGCGCTCGCCATAAGCTAAATGCGCGGGTACAAAGAGCTTGCGTTTACCACCCACCTTCATACCCAGAATGCCTTGATCCCAACCTTTAATCACACGCCCGGTACCAATCACGCATTCAAACGGGCGATCCTTATCGTAAGAGGAATCAAACTGGGTACCATCCTCCAAGCAACCACGGTAATGGGTTGTAATCAGTGCGCCTTTTATAGCCGTCTTACCTTCGCCAAGTACAACATCTTCAATAATTAAATCGCTTGCCATCTTTTTTCCTCAAAGACTGAATTCATCGCAGGATTTTAGCGAAGAATGTTTTTACGTGCACTTAAGCACATCTCGCCCAAAACCATAAGCTATAAAAACCTTGTTCATTCGCAATTCAGCTAAGCGCGTTTAATCTGCAGACAAGATCTTCCAATAAAGGAGCTTGCCATGACAAATGCTACCCATTATTCCACTGAATTAGCCTGTGCACTTCACGGTTATCGCGCACTTATGGTGCCCGCTCTAGACCAAGAACATTATCAAGAATGGCAGAGTCTATGGGCACACAGCATTCCCCGCACAAGCAAAATTCGTTTAATCGATTCGCAAACTGCCGATTGGGTGAAGTGGCGCAATAGCATTATTGCATCTCTTATTAGTATTGATGAACCGGTGGTGCTGATTGCAGAAGGTTTTGGCGCACTCGCAGCTGCAAGCGTAGCAGCAGAATACCCCGGCAAAATTATTGCCGTGTTTTTAGTAGACCCTGCCGACCCGGATCAATTTAATCTTAGAAAAAAAATGCCAAAAAGATCATTAAGCATGTCTACTAAACTCGTGATTCGCAAACCAAATAGCGCGGAGGGAATTACCAAAAATATTGCACTGGCCAAACAATTGGGCGCGGATTTTTTATCCCTAGAGGAAGCAAGTACCAGCTATTGCTCACCTATAGATCATTGGCCCGAAGGAATTCAAGCATTGAAGCTTGCCGTCAATAAAGTTGAACGCAAAGCAGCAGAGATCACCCACGCGCGCACAAAAAAAATTCTGGCTTATTTACGCGCAATAAAACAAACACAGACAACAAAACAACTGAGCTACCAGTAACACTGCGCCTTATTTTTTATTCAAGACCGCCAAAATCAACACCCAAAAGCAAAGCACTATATTGAATAGCGGAATCTGCAAATCCTGCGGCATGCTGTAAACAATAGACACCGCAGGAATCCACACCAGCCAGTTAGAAAAGATTACTGTGGGGATTTTCACAAGGAAAAAAGATTTAGTAAGCGCGGCTCCGCAAGCACGAAA
>CAZZEV010000030.1:6629-17175 GCA_964653305.1 uncultured Cellvibrionaceae bacterium
TTGGTTGCCCACAAATAAACAAAGGGAATAAATCCACCAAAAAAAGCGGTGGCGAAAAACGCGTAGATAAATCCGTAGTCATGTTTTAAAACACCAAACCAGGCATACACAGGTTGCGACGCAGGAACGAAAAAATAAATCAGCACTATCGCTAAGGCAAAACACTGCAAAACCAAACCCGGCAGTAAGTTTTGTTTAAGGGCCGCAAGAATAGATTGTTTGATCGTCATAATTAATGGCCAAATAGAGTAAAAAGCATTTGTGCCGACAAACTTATCAGCAAGACTGCAAAACATTTTTTTAATATGGGAATTGGTAACGTGTGCGCAAGTTTTGCGCCCAAAGGCGCAGTGAGAAAACTCGCCGATGCCATTGCAATTACTGCCGGCCAATAAATAAAGCCCAAGGTATGCGCCGGTAAATTTTCAACCTGTAAACCATTAATCCAATAACCTATAGCGCCAGAAAATGCGATAGGCAAACCCACCGCAGCTGATGTACCAATCGCCACTGGCAACGCCACATTACACCATGTCAAAAAAGGCACAGTAAGTGTTCCGCCTCCAATTGCAACCAGCGCAGAAATTCCGCCAATACCTGAACCCACACCCGTTAAGGCAAACACACTCGGAATTGTTAGCGAGGGTTTTGGCTTGCGATCTAGCACCATTTGCAGTGCCACAAAGGCCATAAAACACGAAAAGAAAATCGCGAGCAGCTTTGCCGATAAATAACTCGCCAAAAAAGTCCCTGCAAAAGTACCGAATAAAATTCCCGGTGTAATTTTAACGACCACAGTCCACATAACCGCTTGGCGCTCATGATGCGCACGCAAACTCGCAAGCGCCGTAGGCACAATGGCGGCCATAGATGTCGCCAAAGACATATGCACCAGATGCTCAGCGGGAAATGCCAGCCTCATGAAAATAAAGGTCAGCACGGGCACCATAATACCGCCGCCGCCAATACCAAATAAGCCGGCAAAAAGACCGGTGAAGGCGCCGAGAATTAGGAATGAGATTAGAAAAAAAATATCCATTGTTGAGATCTAAAAAATATTGGAGCACCGTCCATCAACCGCACAAACAAAAAATCCCCTGAACTTTCGCGCAGGGGATTTTTTCAAAGCAATAACAAATTAATTGTTAGGCTTTCTTACCGCGCTTGCGCTCATTCTCAGTAAGCAGTTTCTTGCGCACACGAATGCTGAGCGGAGTTACTTCTACCAATTCGTCTTCTTCAATAAATTCCAACGCTTGTTCAAGCGTGTGGCGAATTGGTGGAGACAAGGTCAATGCATCATCAGTACCTGATGCACGAACGTTGGTAAGTTGTTTTGCTTTAGTTGGGTTAACAACCAAATCGTTGCTGCGTGAGTGAATACCAACAACCTGGCCTTCATACACTTCAGCGCCTGCGCCGTAGAACAAACGACCACGTTCTTGCAATGGGTGCAAACCGTAAGCGAGAGTTTTACCTTTCACCATAGAAATCAACACACCGTTTTGACGCTTGGCAACTTCGCCTTCTTTAACTGGGCCGTAGTGATCAAAAATACTGGTCATGATGCCCGAGCCAGAAGTCATGGTAAGGAACTGACCACGGAAACCAATCAAACCGCGTGATGGACACAAGAATTCCAACTTGATACGGCCTTTGCCATCCGGCTCCATGTTGTGCAACTCGCCTTTACGCAGGCCGAGTTCTTCCATCACTTTACCTTGGTGCTGTTCTTCAACGTCGATAACCACTTGCTCAAACGGCTCGTGCTTTTCGCCATTCACTTCTTTAACAATTACTTCAGGACGTGATACGCCCATCTCGTAACCTTCACGACGCATATTTTCGATCAATACCGACAGATGCAATTCGCCACGACCAGATACGATAAATTTATCCGGAGTCTCGCCTTCTTTAACGCGCAAAGCCACGTTGTGAATCAACTCTTGATCCAAACGGTCTTTGATATTACGGGTAGTTACGAACTTACCTTCTTTACCTGCAAACGGAGAATCGTTTACTTGGAAAGTCATACTTACGGTTGGCTCATCAACACTCAATGGCTTCATTGGTTCGATGCAATCTGGGCTACAAATAGTGTCGGAAATGCCGAGACCTTGAACGCCCGTAATACAAACGATATCGCCAGCAGTAGCAAGATCAGTCTCAACACGCTCAAGACCGTGGAAGCCCATCACTTGTAGAATTTTTGCTTTACGCTGCTCGCCTTCATGCGGAACAACAACGATTTGTTGGTTGGGAGCCAAGGTACCGCGAGTGATACGGCCAATCCCAATAACACCTACGTAGCTGTTGTAGTCCAGTGCAGAAATTTGCATTTGCAATGGGCCATCAGCATTCACTTCTGGCGCTTTTACTTTATCGATAATCATTTGGAACAGCGGAGTCATGTCGTCAGCCAAAGCGTCAGGAGACAAGCCTGCAACACCGTTCAACGCAGATGCGTAAACGATTGGGAAATCTAACTGCTCGTCGGTAGCGCCCAAACGGTCAAACAATTCAAATACCTGATCAACAACCCAATCCGGACGCGCACCCGGACGGTCAACTTTGTTGATAACAACGATCGGGTTCAAACCTTGTTCAAAGGCTTTTTGCGTTACGAAACGAGTTTGTGGCATTGGGCCGCCAACAGCGTCAACCAACAATAATACGGAGTCAACCATCGACAGAACGCGCTCAACTTCACCACCGAAATCGGCGTGGCCGGGGGTATCCACGATGTTGATGCGGTAGTCGTTCCAAGTAATAGCCGTGTTTTTCGCGAGAATGGTAATACCGCGCTCACGCTCTTGATCGTTGGAATCCATGATCAGATCAGCGCCTTCATTGCGGCGGCTAAGGGTGCCAGACTGAGTCAACAGTTTATCAACCAAGGTAGTTTTACCATGGTCAACGTGGGCAATGATGGCGATGTTACGTAATTTACGAACTGAAGCTGTATCTGTCACAGTGGTGATTCTCTTGGGAATGAATAGGCAATGGGTGCGGGGGTGCTCTCCCGCCGTTTGGCAAAACGCCAAACGCTAGCGCCTAAAATGCTTGTAAATCAGATATTTACACTGACAATTTAGACGCGACCGCCGCAAAATTTCATTACACAAGATTTTTGCGGCAAATCTGAGGCCGCGCATTATACCCATGTCGGGGTTACAGGGATATGGCTATCGGAAGGAAATTGGTGGTTTTTTAAACAAACCCACTGTTTGGAAGACTCCAAACAGTGGGTTGCTGAGGATCAAAAAACCTGAACAGGGGATTTTTTGGCTTCTTCAGGGGGCCTCTTAACAGCTCTATCGCCAGTAGACGATTCAACTATTGGCAAATCAAGCTGAGTCATTAGCTCGACATATGCAGTCTCCGCCAAGGATTTTGAGGTTTGCGATATCACCTTGCCACGATTAAAGCTTATGCGATTAGTCGCACCACTAATGAGTTTCGTATCTTTACCTGAACCACTTGCACTAAACGCCGCTTTCACTTCGTAGGTTTTAGTATTAATCAAACTAAAATCCGCGACGAGATCGAGACTTAAAGTCGCTGTTGCAGTATTACCGAGAGACATGGAATCCTGATTAAACTCGATGCTACTCAGTGTGCCGAACAGAACATAATCAGCCCCAGGATAGAGCCCTTGTTTTATGCGACCAATAACATCGTAGATTTTTTCCATATCTTTATTCGGATAAGGGCGCGCCTGCGTTAGACGCAAGGAGCTTCCTTTAAGAATGGCACCTTTTAAATCAGCGGTATAAGAACGTAATTCGCCGCGATCAATATAGGTGTAATAACCTTCAGATTCGTTGTAGCTACTTTCATGCTTACCTTGAAAGCTGTTGCGCTCGGAATAGGTTTTATCGGTATCCCTAACACTGTTGCTTTCTTTTACGCTGGTTTTGGTACTGGCCGATACAGTTCGAAAATATTGGCTAACCTTTTCTTCGTAAGTTAAATCAGTTACTGCGATTTTAATATCTGCAGCAAATGTGCTTACTGCGCTAATGGCGGCAACAAAACCGACAAGCAGCGATATCCTGTATTTACTTAACATAAATTCCTCACTGACATTTAACGCCTCGCTGCACGCAGCAAGGCGTATTATGGCTCCAAATATCTATTCCATGGAGTAATCGCGAGGAGCTAACGCCTGCCTCACGATTAACATTTATTTTTTAGATGTTTTACGAATCTCTTTTTCTTCTTGCCATTCAACAGTCCCTTCTTCTACGTTGTAAACTGTTAATGTCATTTTATAAAATACATCTTTCGCTTTTTCTGTTTGTTTTACTATCGACGTAATTTCGCCTTCCAAACTATATTGTGCGGCTGTCATATTGCCAATTTTTGCTTTGCTTTGCTCTTTGTACAATCCACTTTGATTTTGGCGCTGTAATTCAGCAACACCTTGATCCATCTCATCAGCGCTACGCGCAAACTTCACTTTGCGACTTTTCACAAGCTGAGTTTGAATAGAATTCATAATCGATTTAGTATCGATATACTCACTGGTTTTATTTTTCACCGAACCCAATGTCATCACTGGGCGATCAGTTAGCAAAGGATCTTCCAACAGTGAGCCAACCATGGTTTCTGCAATCATTTGCAAATCGGTCGAGCCAAATTCGTTAGTCAGTGTTTCTACAGCTTTACTATCGCCGTAATTTGTTGCGCGCGAAAAGCGCTCTACAGGCTGTGAAAGTGACGTGCACGCACTCAACAACACGCTAGCCGCAACAGGGAACAAGATTGCAATCAATACATTTTTTTTCATGATAACTCCTTGGGAAATAATTTTATTAGCGCGCTTCAGCACTCATTTCAATTTCAAAATCAACGGCTTTTGGGCTAGCAGCGATACCTTTAATAAATTGGTTTTGCTTACCTAAAAACATTAGTGGCTTCCACACCTCACCACTACCAATTTGCATTCCATCTTCATCTACCCAGCGAAAGCGATAATACAAACGTAAGTCTTTTTTATTGGTATTTTGAATTTCAGCTTGCACCACCAACATGTCATTTTTGCGCAATGCTCGAAGATCAACAACCTGCATACCTTTCAAACCACCACGTACAATAAGCTTATTGGCTATGCCTTCACTCGCTGCGGGGTCAGCAGTTTTAGCATCTACACCAAGACTCAGAGCCAAGAGTGACGACGCAAAAAAAACCAGCAGGCTTCTTTTTTTTAAGTTCATTCTGAATTCCTATGTGAATAAAACTA
Organism: uncultured Cellvibrionaceae bacterium; assembly: GCA_964653305.1. Classification (GTDB taxonomy): domain Bacteria; phylum Pseudomonadota; class Gammaproteobacteria; order Pseudomonadales; family Cellvibrionaceae; genus Cellvibrio. Next base: position 11,875 of record CAZZEV010000030.1, read on the forward strand.
ATGAGAGAAAACCCAAGCAGCCATCAGCTAACGCATGGCTGCTTGGTATTTCATTGCATTTATTTCGCAGCGCCAACTGCGGCTGGAGCCGCTGCTTTATTGGCTACGGGCTTAGTTGTTTTAGGCTTGGCTTCGGGCTTCGCGGGCAACACTGGGGGAACAGTCACCTTACCGAATTTTACCGGTGTACCAAAGTAGCTCTTACCAGAATACGATCTGATGGTAACCACCATGTAGCGACCATCTACAGATAACTTGGAGGAATCAAGAGTCATATTCGGCAACTGCAAATCGTATTCGCCTGGCTCAATAAAAGTTCTGGCTACAAATACGCGTGATGGTAGCGAGCGCCAAATACGGTCATCAGCAGGGCTTTCGGTAGCTGCCGCCGCAACATTGCCTAATAAACCGAGCAGAGGGCTTTTATTATTCAATTCGTTTTGAATTGCGCCTTTGGCTACTGCACGCGTAACAGCGCGCATTTGAATTCCCGGCAAATCATCTTTTAATGCTCTACGCGCCATCACGTTAAAGTCTGTGATTAACGCGGTGTTCACCGATTGAGTACCCAGCTGAATGGTGTTGATTACCGTTGCATTTGCATCAGGAGCAATTGCAGGGAACGAGAAAGGTGCCATGATCAACCCTTTCGGAGTTGGCACTGGGATGGTGAGCGATTTTGATACTCGCGCGGGTGCGTTATCTGCCTCGATGATAAACAACACATCCGTCACGCCCTTTTGACGACGGAAGCTGGTTCTCTTATCTAAACCCGCCAAACCATCTTCAAGAACAGGATATCCTGGACGCAACTCAATCGCTTTACGATAGCCCGGTGCAGCCAAGCTCGGCTCGTCCAACACTTCATACACAAAACCGGACAAATAATGGCTCAACGCATTTTGATAGCCATTTTTCAATTTTAATACTTCTGGATCATTCAGCGTCTCAACAGGATACCCCGTCAACTCCTTGCTTTCAGTGGTAGCGCCTTTTGCTTTCGCTTCTGCCTCTGCTTTTGCAACAGATTTAGCACGTACGTCAGCAATAATTGCCTCTCGCTCGTGAGTGCGCTTGATGTCTACGCGCGCATTATCAAGATCACCTAAACTAAGACGGTTCATGGCCATACGCGTGCTTAGCATTACTTTTTCATAATCCTGCCCCTCATATTGGCGAGAGCTATCGCCAAGTAAGGTTGCACCAATTTGACTGCCCAGTTTAGCCGCGCCCGATTTTGCAGTTTCTTCCCACGCCTTTACTTGCACGTCGGCAATATCGAAAGCCGATTGACTTTCTTGATAACGATTGCTCAAACGCAACAGCTCGGCCTTTTCAAGATTCAATAAAAAGTCATTCGCTTTCTTATTTTTATTGGCAAGCATTTGCTTATCTAGATCTGCAATAGCATCTTCAACTCGGCCTTGACTGGTCGCCGCAAGAGAGCTGCTCATTGCCTTATCGTGGGTTGGGGTAGTAACACATCCTGCGAAAAGAAGAGAAGTAACCACCATTAGACTTATTTTTTTCATATCCTGCACCATCCTATAACGTTATTGTTCCGAACTGCGAATTTACCGAATGCATAGCTCTTAATCAAGTTAGCTATTGAAATATTGCCTAGTGTTGCACACCTAACCACAGATCCATTTTATGAAAAAAATCGGGCAGAAAATTTACACTTTCACTGACTAATGCGTGATTAGCGCCGGGATAAGTAATTACCGTAAGATTTTTGTTACTTTGATTCTCAAATGCTTTCTTCGCGTACCAAGCGGACTCAATGGGCACCACCTGATCATCCACACCCATCGTCATTAAAATCGGTATGTTCAATAGCAATAAATTCTCAATCTGTTTAATTTTGTTTATCTGCAACCAGTATGTCGCGGTTCGACCGAGAATAAGCTCGGCATTTTCATTTGCATCTTGGTCAGGCTTTGCCAGCAGATCACGAAGTGCCTCCGGCGCAACCAAACCCTTTTTAGCTCTTTGCAATGCAAAGGCATCCAAGGGCGCAAGCCCACCATTTGCGAGAATAACCAAGTGGGTTGTTTGCGGAAGTCGCCGCGCTAAGATGGGGGCAACCTCACCGCCTTCAGATATGCCCAATAATACTATTCGTCGGTTTGGCCGCTCTTCCAATAAAGAGAGCTGATGCTGAATAAACTCCAACTGGTCCGCAATCCATTGCTCGGGATAATCGGCGCGCACAAACTGATGACTGCACCCAAAGTTACGCCCCCAAGTATGCACACCAATAAAACGTTTTTGCAGCATGTAGATATGAATATCGCCCGATTCCCCGTCTAAACCACGGAAGTACTGCGGCAAGAAATGAGCAAAACTAGTGCAATCAGCACCGCCCACCACAAATACATAAGTGACAGGATCAGCCGACGAATTTAACGAACTTGCAAGTGATTTTTTAAGATAAAAGTATTGAGCTTCGCCACCGCCAGAAAATGTGTACCTAGAGGGTGGCGGTACTTTATTTTTATAAAAATGCAACAGACTTACTGGGTAAGAGCACCCAGCAATGAGAAGTAAAATACTGCCAAAAAGAACAACGGGGTGTAGATATTTTTTATACACGAACACACTCCTTTATCCTTCACGCCATATCGCCACCTTAGAGAATTTAGCCTATCGCACAGGCACTCTTCGGTTCCGGTCTATACACCCCCACATTCAAATACCCGGCATCTTTTAAGTTCGCTGCATGCAATTGGCTCATTACGCCTTTTTGGCAATAGAGGTAGTACTGAGCATTTTGTTCCAACGTGGGGAATTTGTTGTTGAGGCCGTAAAAGGGGATTTTGAGAATAGTGATGCCATCCAGCTTCAGTGGATTAGCCTCTTCTTCATCAGGGTGGCGAATATCGATAAGGATTTGTCCAGCACTCAGCTCGCCCACCACCGGCACTGATAAATCCGCATCCAACTCATTAACAACCTCGTCAATATTCTGCGCGCGGCGATCAGCAATGGCGCGCTCAAGCACCGCCATATCAAAACGCGACTCTTCATGCTCAACCTTGTACATCTTGGCTTTGGTGGTTGGGTTCACTGAAATAACACCGCAGTATTCAGGCATTTGCGCGGCAAAGGTTTCAGTGCCGATTTTGCGTGAGATATCGATGATCTCGCCCTTATCCATAGTCGCCAGTGGGCGCAGCACAATCATGTCGATGGCGCGATCAATCACGTTTAAGTTAACCAAGGTCTGACTGGAAACCTGCGCAACGCTTTCGCCGGTAACTAACGCAGGTAATTCGAGCGATTCGGCAACCACTTCGGCGGCACGTAACATCATGCGCTTGAGAATAACGCCCATATAAGGGTTTTCGACTTTCTCTAGAATCTCGCGCACTACATCTTCAAAGGGCACAGTCACAAATTTTACGCGGTGCGATGAGCCGTATTTATTCCACAAATAATAGGCAACTTCTTTAACGCCAATTTCATGAGCGCGACCACCAAGATTGAAGAAGCAGTAGTGCGCACGTAGGCCGCGCTTAATGCACAAATAGGTTGAAACGGTAGAGTCAAAGCCTCCGGAAATCAGCGATAGCACCGCATCCTGTGCACCGAGAGGGTAACCACCCAAACCCTGGGTTTTCTTGGCGATTACGAACAGGCGATCCCATTTCACTTCGAGGGGGACAATTATGTCGGGACTATGTAAATCTACGCCCTTGGCATCGGAATTATGCAGTAAGCCTCCGCCGACATACTGCTCAATTTGAGTCGAGGTAAATTCATGATTACCGTGACGACGAGCGCGCACACAGAAGGTTTTACCCGCAAGCGCATCTTTCCAATGCGGCAGGACTTTCTGAAAAATATCGTCCAAATCGCCCACAGGATAGGCCTTTATCAGATAGAAATTGGCAATGCCTGGGGTGTGCGCCAAGACTTCTGATGCTTGCGCAATAATGGATTCATCGACATCCGGCGCCACAATTTCCAACTTTTCCCAGTCGCTCTGCACCTTAATACGATTATCAATGGGCTTTAAAAGCACGCGTAGATTCTCGCGCAATTGGCGCATAAAACGCTTACGTACAGGCGCGCTTTTAATGATGATTTCGGGGAAAACTTTGACGATGAAGTGCATGGCTAACTCGGCTTATATGAACAAAAAGGGCGCAATAATTTGCGCCCCTTGAGGTGTAACATAGCCATGATTATACAGAAGGGCGCCTATTATTGCGCCCTCCCGTCGCCTGCATTACTTCGAGCGCAAAATAATCTCTTTCATTTTTTGCAGCTTTGGCGTCACCACCGGTATTGTCAACATAGTACTGGCAACCGCCATAACTAAGAGAGCGGTAAAGGTTTCACTGGTAATAATTTGCTTATCCAACAATACGTTGGCAAAAATAATCATGATCAGCGCTTTGGTTTGCAACAGCCAGCCAATGATGGAGGCTTCGCCTTTTTCCCACTTGAGGATTTTGCCAGCCGCATGAACGCCTACTAACTTGCCCGATACCGAAGCAACCAAAAGTACCGCAGCAGCGATAAATACCGTAGTGCCGCCCACATCCCAATTGGTACGCAAACCGGTGCTGAGGAAGAACACCGGCATAATGATCATCAATACAAAATGGCGTAGCTTGTCCATATCATCCTGATTAAACAATTCGGCATCCATTACCGCACCCGCAAGGAAGGCGCCAACCATAAAGTGCAAGCCAGCCCAATCTGCCGCTAAACCACAAATCGCCAACCAGATAAACCCAGAATACCAGCGGTCTTTCTCTTGAATCGCCACCATTAATTTACGGAACAAATAAGCGGTAATCGCAAAGCCAACCAAGAACATACCTTGGCGACCCACGCGCTCCCAATCCAGCAGTATCAGCGCCAACACACCCCAAATGGCAATATCATCGAGGCTGGCATAACGCAAGATACGCTGCCCGATTGGCTGACGCAGAATCTCCAGCTTTTCCATCAACAAAATAAGAATCGGTAACGCAGTAACCGCACAGGCCATACCCACACCGAGAATGAACTGCCAGGTCATACCTTTTGGCCCCATCCAGCCATCGCTAAACGCCATCAAGCCAACAGCAGCAATGCAACCAAATAGCAGCGGAGTACCCAACGCCAAACCAGCGGTAATACTGCTCTCGCGCTTGTATTCCCACGCTTTTTTCAAATCTAACTCAATACCAGCGATCCACACAAAAATCATGACCGCCCACCATGCGATGCCATTAAGCGATTGGATTACTGGTTGAGAAAATACGAACTTGTAGTAATCAGGGAAAACCGCACCCAGCACACCCG
>CAZZEV010000031.1:0-17075 GCA_964653305.1 uncultured Cellvibrionaceae bacterium
GCCTTCGTAAACTCAGAAAAGCAGTGATTCAACCATACTTTAATCCGTTGACGTTCGGTAATGCTCATGGCTTCGGTGTTGTTGGCGGCTGCCCAAAAACTGTAATCGTTGAAATCCAGTTTTTGCATTAAGCGCGGTTGCAGTTTGTTGAGCGTAACAAATTTTGCGTTGCGCGCGCGGGCTTTTTCAAACGTTGGCGATTGTTTAGCATCGTCGAAGTTTTCGCCGCGCCCCATATTGCACAGCACCACAAATTGCGCGTCGGCATGTGGGTGTTTATCCAAGAGTCTATCCAATAAACGCAAAGAATCTGCGCCATCGTCCATTACGTGCCAGAGAAAAACCTTGTAATCCAGCTCGGCGAAAATATCAAACACGCCGCTGTCGTCCATCCATTGTTCAAGTTTGCGTGAGGTTTGTGCGGCTAAATCAACAATAATGTCGATATTGGGGTGTTCTTCTGCGGTGGCGACTATTTCATCCAAGCTATCGAAATCTTCAACAATAATCGGGCTAGCGAAATCCGCGTAAAAGCGTGAAAAAGTCCCGTGAGATTGGTCGGTATCAAAGCCGATAAAGGGCAATTGATTGTCGATAAAATATTGCGCCAGCAAACGCGCACTTAAGGATTTGCCCACGCCGCCTTTTTCGCCGCCGATAAAATGTACTCTGCCCATTGGTTCTCCGTAATGAGAGTGATAAAGCTATGTGAGGAGCAAGGATTACGCCAAGAGCGCAATAGTGGTGCAGGGCAGTCTATAGGTGCGGCGAGGGCTTGTGTGTGAATTTTTTATGAGTGATTTTGGTGCGGGTGAAGAGGGATTAGATTGTTACTGAGGTATTTGAGCGCATTTTAAAAAATGGATTTTGATAATTTGATAAAATAGGCGGCTTACTACACCAAGCCGCCTTATAGAAAAACCAGCTTCCAAAAAGCTGTTATTACCAAGTCTACTTCTCGTAAAAATCCAAATCGCGGCCAAACGTTTCTTTTGCAAAGTAAAGTGCAATAAGCGTAATCAACATTACGCCGCCCCCAACATAGTAGAAGCTTTTAATCATATCGCCGTTGTTAAAACTTAATACCAGTGAGAAGCACCATGCGATGGGCACGAGCGAGCCGCGAACAAAGTTAGGCACGCTAGTAGCCGCAGTGGCACGCAGGTTGGTGCCAAATTGCTCTGATGCATTGGTGACAAATACCGCCCAAAAGCCCACAGAAAAACCCAATAAAAAGATAGCGGTATAAAAGGTGGTATTGGTGACCCCTTCAAGGTTTAGGTAGGTAATCATCATGAAGGTGCAGATACCGTAGAAAATCAGTAGTGCTTTCTTGCGGCTGCGCAGTAATTGGCTTAAACCACCGCAAGCAAAGTCACCCAAGACTAAGCCGCCGTATGCGGCCATGATGCAGTAAGCTTGTTGTACGGTGCCTTGAATGTGCAGAATTTTGGCGATTTCCGGTGCTCTGGCAACCAGCAAACCCACAACAAACCAAAGCGGCAGGCCGATCAGTACGCAAATAAGTAGGCGCGAAAAGCGTTCGCGGCTATTAAACATCATGAAAAAATTGCCTTGGGGAATCTTTGAATCATGTGCTTTTGCGAACATATTGCTTTCAAACAGCCCTATGCGTAAGAACAGCAAGGCAAAGCCCAGTAATCCCCCGATGATGTAACAAGTTTGCCAGCTAGCCACTTGGGATACTAAGCCCGCGACAACGGCGCCAAATACGCCGACAGACGCAACAATCATGGTGCCTATACCGCGTTTGTTTTTGTCCATTAATTCCGCAACCAGCGTAATGCCTGCGCCTAATTCTCCCGCCAAACCCACGCCAGCGACAAAACGCAAAATTTCATATGTTGTCATATTGGTAACGAAGGCGTTCAACAGATTGGCCATTGAATAGAGCGTTATACTGCCAAACAAAACTGCTAGGCGGCCTTTCTTGTCGCCGATAACTCCCCAAAGCACACCACCAATCAGCATGCCCAACATTTGTAAATCCAATAGGTGCTGGAACTTTTCTAGAAGAATGGGCTGGCCAGCCCATTCAGGGTAGAGTTCGGCCAAGCTTTGTTTGCCAATAATCAAAAACAAGAGTAGATCGTAGATGTCCACGAAATAGCCAAGCGCGGCCACAAGGATAGTGGTGGTGATAACTTTTTGTTGCGCGCTCGTGGTTGTTTGGGTGGAGTTTGTTGTGGTCATAGTCTTATCTTTATTAGGTGGTTAAAACGTAAGTGCGCGCATTGTACAAAAAAATCGTTGCACATACCTGTTTTCGCTTGTGGCGGCTTTAATCGTTACTTTTGGTTAGGCTTTTTTAGCCAAAAATCGCCGCCAAGCCTGTTACAATGCATTTTTTAGCGATAATTCAGCCAAAAGGCGGGAGTTTGCAGTGGCTCGAAAGATATTTTTGGTGTTCAGTTTTTGGGTATGCAACCTTATTTCGTTGAATACCTTTGCTCAGCAAGTAGTGGATGCCTACCGCATTGAAGCAACCGTTGCCAATCAATCTGAAGTAGAGCGTGTTACAGCCGCACAAGCCAATATGGGTAACGTGATTGCGCTGGTGATGGGCAATACTGCTGGTCTACAGCATCCCCTTGTACAGCAAGCGATCAAAGATGCTCCCAATTATTTAGCGAAATTCAGTTACAGCTCAGAAAAAACCATCGTCCTTAATTATTCCCCGAAAGCGATTCAAACACTTTTACAGCAGGCGCAATTGATTGCGGCCACCGCTACCACCGCACAAAGCGCGACGCTTTATGTGGTGGGTGTAAAAGATTTCGCATCCTTTAAACAAGTGCAAGCCTATTTAAAAACCCTAAGCGTAATTCGCAATTTAACTTTGGTGAGTGTTGATAAAGACGTTATGCAATTTAGTCTTTTATTAGATGGCGACGAGCAATTACTCAAAACAAGTTTAGGTGCGAGCAATAAGTTGCAAATGGTGGCTGGCGATGCGCAGCGACCTTTGAGCTTCCGCTGGCAGAATTGATAGGTTTTATAAGCATGAATCCGCAGCAACTTTCGCTCGGCGTTAGCCTGAATGACGACGCCACTTTTGAAAACTTTTACGCTCCAGCTGCAACACCTAACGCGCAGATTTTATCTGGCTTGCGTTTGCAAATTGAAACGGCTAATGAACCCTTTATATTTTTATGGGGCGCAGCAGGTTGCGGTTTAACGCATCTGTTACAGGGCGCTTGTCATCACGCGCAAACCCTGCAAAAAAGTTTTCAGTACTTCCCGCTGCGCGATTTGGCGGGCTATGCGCCCGATGAATTGTTTGTCGGTTTGGAAGATTTGGATTTAGTTGTGTTAGATGCATTGGACGAAGTGATTGGTCGCCCAGAATGGGAAATTGCTCTGTTCAATTTGTTTAATCGTCTGCGCGATGCGGGTAAGTTGTTGTTGGTTGCCGCCGTGCACGGGCCGCAAGAATTGCCAGTGAATTTGCCCGATTTAAAATCGCGCCTGCAGTGGGGCACTACCTTTCATGTGCATACCTTGGACGACGATCAAAAACAAGCGGCTTTGCAATTTCGCGCGCGCGCACGTGGTTTGGAATTAAACGATGAAGTAGCGGCTTATATTATTCAGCGCTTGCCGCGCGATATGAATGAATTGTTTTGGCAGTTGAATCGCTTGGATCATGCATCGCTCGCTGAGCAACGCAAATTGACGATTCCGTTTGTGAAGAAAATTTTGGGATTATAGAAACGCTCTATTTTTTCAAGGATCAAGTAAATAAAAAGCCCGATTTCCATAACAGAAATCGGGCTTTTTTATTTGTCTGTACGCTACAAATTAATGCGCAGAAACAACGCCTTCTTGAATTGCATGAGTTGGAGCTTTTCTCGCTGCCAGTGCAAACCACAATACAAAAATGTAGCAAAGCAACGGCACTATAAATGCCAATGAGCGAGCGCCAACAGGGAAGTGCGCCAAGAATTGGTCAACGGTAAAACCGTAAAGCACAGAAATAAAACCGCCACCACAAATTGCCATACACATTAAACCTGAGGTTGCTGAAGCTGGCGCAGAAGAGCGCTCAAGAGTTAGGGTGAAAATGGTGGGGAACATAATAGAGTTAAACAAGCCAATTAACACGGCAGCCATACCTGGAATAAAGCCGAGTGTTAATGGAGCGGTCCAATCCCCAATATTTACTGAACCACCAATAGGCAAGGCTGGCAATTGATAAGTGAGAATTACAATTGAGGTTAAAACGATTGCACCTACGGCCACCAAAATTAGCATGGAGGTTGCGCTGTAGAAACGCAGTAACGCAGAACCTAGAAAACGGCCCGCCATAGCAAACAACATAAAGAAGGGAGCAATGTAACCTGCTACTTGTGAAGATACATTGAGAATTTCTGGTTGTTCTAAGAAAAAGATCATGCCAGAGATAACACATACTTCAGCGCCCACGTATAAGAAAATGGCAATTGCGCCCAAGTTGGCCCATTTGGATTTCAGTGCAGAGAAGGGAGATTCTGCATGCTCTGGAAGTTTAGGTGCATGAGTTGCAACGGTTTTACGCACCAGAAAAACAGCCAAGGTGAACACGGCAAGTGCAATGGCAAGATACATGTACGCAGAGGTTACAAATGAAAGGCCGTGATCTTTCAATTCTGGAGTAATCACGACATCTTTCGCAAACAGCTCGCCATCCAACAAGTATTTAGCGCCTACAACACCGCCAATAAATGCGCCCATGGAATTAAATGATTGAGAGAGATTCAAGCGGAATGCAGCACCTTTGGGATCACCCATGGATGCAATCAGAGGGTTTGCAGCAACTTGCAGCAATGTGATACCAGACGCTGCCACAAATAAGCCCAACAAAATAGTCGAAAAGCTATTGGTGAAGGCTGTAGAAAATGCAATTAAGCAGCCGGCAATAATACCCAGCAAGCCAAGGATAATAGAGTTTGCATAACCTTTTCTTGATAGATAAAACGCGGCGGGAATAGACATCACACCGTAGGCGATAAAAAATGCGAGTTGGTTGAGCTGAGCTTCAGCGTCAGTCAGCGTAAATACTTTCTTGGTATTGGCAACCAGTGGGTCGATCAAGTTGGTTACGAATGCCCAGATGAAAAACAGTGTGGTGATATAAATCAGTGCCAAAACAAGGCCGCCATTCGATGTAGAATTGGCTCCCTCTTTATTAACGGTTGGACTCTGCGGAATTGCCATTTTGTACCTCGTTGTCTTTGTTATTGAGCGTTTTTAGTCTCTAGTATGCCTGCAGCAACTGTTCTAGTGAGTTGTCTGACAAGTGCGCGGTACTATAATTGAAGGGCTTGGTACTGTCACATGGTTTATAGTGGTTTATGTGGCTAAAACGCCCATTATTCTAGGTCTGCTAGTCACTAGACTTCTAGTCAATTACACTCTTAGTGGTTTTTGCTTTCTGTTCTTTACACTTAGTGGATTGGGTTTGTTTGACGTTGTATCGCGATTTCGCGTTAATAATAAAAAGGTGGTGTGTGTGGCCAAGGCAACGATTGATGATGTAGCAGCGCTGGCAGGCGTTTCTATGAAGACTGTGTCGCGGGTGATGAATAACGAGCCGAATGTGCGGCCTGCTACCCGCGAAAAAGTGACCGCTGCAGTTGCTCAGTTGGACTATCGCCCAAATATGTCGGCCCGTAGCTTGGCGGGTAATCGCTCCTATTTATTAGGCTTGCTCTACGGAATTCCGTCGGCACATTATGTCTTGGATATTCAAGAAGGCGTGCTCGATATTTGTCGTCCTCAAGGCTACGAACTCTTGGTTCACCCCTGCAATCACCAAGACCCCGATATTACCTTAGAGATTTCCAATCTTATCCGCGATAAGCGTATTGATGGCGTAATGCTAACCCCACCAATTTCAGACAATATGACGCTTATGCATACACTCAAGCGTATGTCAGTTCCTTTTGTGCGGGTTGCGCCGACTGAGAGCAAAGGTCTCTCACCTTATGTGGAAACCAATGACGAAGAAGCTTCTTACGATATGACTTGCAAGCTAATTGCGTTGGGTCACACGCGCATCGGCTTTATTTGCGGTCACCCAGATCATCGCGCAGTCACCTTGAGGTTTGACGGTTATAAAGCGGCGCTTATTGAAAACGATATTCCTATTTCAAATGAATTGGTGGAGCACGGTTTAAACTCATTTGAGTCAGGCGAAGTGTGCGCCCGAAAATTATTAGAAAAAAAATCGCGGCCCACGGCAATTTTTGCTGCTAACGATGACATGGCTGCGGGTGTAATGATGGTTGCGCATCAAATGGGCATTAAAATTCCGCAAGAATTATCAGTAGCTGGTTTTGACGATACCCCGGTTGCGCATCAAATTTGGCCTGCATTGACGACTGTGCGTCAGCCGATTCAGCAAATGGCAAAAAAAGCGACTGAGTTATTGATTAAACAATTGCGCGGCAAGGATGTGCAGTTGCCAGCCAGTATGTTGAGTTCAAGTATTATTACCCGCGAATCTACGGGCGCGGTGCCCAAAAAGCATTAAGCCTATTTATAGAATATTTGTACCATTGGGATGTCATGCATTGCTTTTTCTAAAAGTAGCGCATGACATTTGATGTTCAGTGGCGGGTATTCGGTTTTTGCTTTTCTTGTCCTTTTTGCGCGCTTTTTTGCGGGCATGTCTAAGTCTTAAGGTTGCCATGTCTGCTGTTTAACAAGCGGAGCATAGGTACGACTGCGTCAAATAATGCGATTTTTACTGATTCGTATTGATCGATCATGCTATATTCGAGTATAAAATTAAGTTTACATATAAAAACAATGCTCGAAGGTGCGCATGAATCAAGCTATTCAAAAAATAGTCATAGTGGGTGGTGGAACTGCAGGTTGGATGGCAGCGGCAGCGCTCAGTCAATATTTCAAGGCAACGCCCATAGATATCAAGCTTATTGAATCAGATGATATTGGTACTGTGGGGGTAGGTGAAGCAACTGTACCCGCAATTAGACTGTTCAATCAGCAATTGGAAATCAAAGAAACTGAGTTTATTAAGGCGACTCAAGCTACCTTTAAATTAGGCATAGAATTTAAGGATTGGTATAAAAAGGATCACTCGTTTTTTCACCCCTTTGCAGACTATGGCATGCCCATTAATGGCGAAACCTTCTATCAGTGCTGGTTGGCTTTATATAAGCAAGGTTATTCAGCTGATTTAGAAGATTTTTGTTTGGCTACCCAAATGGCTGCAGAAGGCCGTTTTGCATTGCCGGATTTAGACTCACCATCAAAGCTCACCTTTTACAATTATGCGTTTCATTTTGATGCCTCTTTATATGCGAAATTTTTGCGTGGTTATGCAGAAAATTTGGGTGTTTTGCGCGTAGAGGGTTTAATAGAATCTGTTAGCTGCGATCAGGCTTCCGGCTTTATAAAATCAGTCTCGCTTAAAAGTGGGTCGGTTATTGACGGCGAATTATTTATAGATTGTTCCGGTTTTAAAGGTTTACTGATTGAAGATGTTTTAAAGACTGGTTATGAAGACTGGAGCCATTGGTTGCCTTGTGACGCTGCTGTGGCCATGCAAACAGAAAGTGCCGAAGACCCTGCGCCCTTTACGCGATCAACTGCACTAGAGGCAGGCTGGCAGTGGAAAATTCCATTGCAGCACAGAGCGGGCAATGGCTATGTGTACTGCAGTAAATATATATCTGATGAAGATGCAATTAACACCTTGACTCAGAATGTGAGTGGCCGAGCCTTAACGAAATCTAGGATTATTAAATTTACTACAGGGGTGCGAAAGAAATTTTGGAATAAAAACTGTGTTGCTTTAGGGCTTGCTAGTGGATTTTTAGAGCCTTTAGAGTCTACGAGTATTTCGTTGATTCAAAGTGGTATTGAAAAGTTACTCCATTTTTTCCCCGATAAAAGTTTTAAACCAGAATTAATAAATGAAGCGAATCGTTTAAATCTCCTAGAGTATGAACGAATCAGAGATTTCATTATTTTGCATTACAAGGCTAGTGCTAGAGATGATTCTCCGTTTTGGCGACATGTGAATACTATGAGTATCCCTGAAAGCCTTTCGGCAAAGATTGTGGCTTTTGAAAAGAATGGGCGCCTCATTAGTTATGCTCAGGAAACCTTTCAGGATGCTAGTTGGATAAGTATGTATAACGGATTCAATATAGTCCCCGATCAACCTGCGTTAAAGCTTGAGCAAAAGGATGTGGAAGGCTTGACCAGAATGCTGAACAAGATGAGATCTGCAATTGCGGTGGGAGTTAACTATTCACCGTTGCACAGGGATTTCTTAAAAACGCTCTAGTACATCATTCATTACTTGGCTTGGGCGACTATTTCCTAAGCCAGTTCTCCCCCATATACCCCCCCGTTTAGCCTCTATAAGGGTTCTCTTTATAGGATGGTGATCCTATTTTTTAAATTTGAAAAAATGTTTGCATGGAAATATTATATGTAATAATTGTTGCGTATATAAAAAAATTAGCCTAACATTAGCCAATATAGTCATAAATACCATATATACGACAAATCTCTGGTCATTCCACAAAACATAAAGAATAAGGTGTATCTATGTGGGATTGGTTCCTTGCTTTATCGCATTCCTTGAATTGCTTATGTCGGCCGCTTGTTTTAGTGGTGCTTTTAGCTGTTCAGAGTATTTCTGTCGCAGCAGGTGAAACACCTCTGACGCCAACATTGCCTGCGTTAAAAATTCAATTTGATAAGCCCGCTGCCGATTGGGAGCGCGAAGGCTTGCCAATTGGCAATGGTGCTATGGGCGCGGTTGTTATGGGTGGGCTTGATGTAGATCGCCTGCAATTTAATGAAAAAACACTGTGGACGGGTGGCCCCCGTTCTAAACAAGGTTATGACTTTGGCATAGCACCAGAACCGCAAACCACTAAGTTAGCGGCGGTGCGTAATACCTTGATGGAAAAGGGTGCAATAGAGCCAGAAGTGGTTGCCAAAGAGCTAGGTCGTAAAACGATTGGTTATGGCGATTACCAAAATTTTGGCGAGCTGATGCTCAAACTCCCCAGTGCTGCTGGCGCTACGGATTATCACCGCGAATTAGATTTAGATAACGGCATAGTGCGCGTGAGTTACCTGCAGGGTGGTGTGCGTTATTTACGTGAATACTTTGCCAGCTATCCCGATGGTGTGATTGTGGTTCGCTTGAGTGCAGACCAAGCTGCAAAAATAAATCTTACTGCTTCATTGAATATTCCAGAGAACCGCAGTGTTCAAACGAATGTAAAAAACGGGCGCATTAGTGTGCAGGGAAACTTGCACGATAATAATTTGAAATACGAAGCGGCCGTGCAAGTAATCGCTTCTCACAAATCCATCAGTAATAACGACAAATCTGTGACCGTCAGTGGTGCAGATTCTGTTGTGTTGTTGCTAACAGCAGGTACCGATTACGCACAGCAGTATCCTCTGTATCGCGGTAAAGATCCGCATGTTGCTATACATTCCTTGCTTGACAAGGCCAGTAAAAAATCTTTCGCAGTGTTGTTAGCGAAGCATAAAAACGATTATCAGAACTTATTCAATCGGGTTTCGTTAAATCTTGGTCAAATTTTGACAGCGCTGCCAACACCGCAGTTGCTAGCGAATTATCGTAAAGGTGATGCTGCTTTAGATCGCACTCTGGAAGCGACTTATTTTCAGTTTGGTCGTTACTTAATTATTTCTTCATCGCGCAAAGGCTCTTTGCCTGCCAATTTACAGGGTGTTTGGAATAACTCTAATACGCCGCCGTGGAATGACGACTACCACGTTAATATTAATTTGCAAATGAATTACTGGTTGTCTGAAACCACAAATTTGCCTGAAACCTTACCGCCTCTTTTTGATTTTGTAGATTCATTGGTTGCACCAGGTTCACTCGCCGCAAAACAGATTCTTGGTGCAAATGGCTGGACACTTTTTTTAAACACAAATATCTGGGGCTTTGCAGGTGTTATTGAATGGCCTACAGCCTTTTGGCAGCCAGAAGCAGGCGCATGGTTAGCACAACATTATTACGAACACTTTTTGTTTTCACGCAATGAAAAATTCCTACGTGAGCGTGCTTATCCAATAATGAAAGGTGCTGCGCAATTTTGGCTAGATTCGTTAGTAAAAGACCCGCGCGATGGCAAGTGGGTCGTGTCGCCAAGTTTTTCTCCAGAGCAGGGGCCTTTTGTTATAGGCGCTGCTATGTCGCAACAAATTGTTTTCGATTTGTTGCGCAACGTAACTGAGGCAGCAGAAATTCTTGGGGATAAAAAGTTTGCGCAAGAAACGAAATCCGTATTGGAAAACTTGGATACTGGTTTGCGTATTGGCAAGTGGGGCCAATTGCAAGAGTGGAAGCAAGATATTGATGATCCTAAAAATCAACATCGCCATGTTTCGCATTTGTTTGCATTGCACCCAGGTCATCAAATTGATGCAGCTAAAACGAAAGACTTATTGCAAGCCGCACGCACAACTTTGAATGCACGTGGCGATGGTGGCACAGGTTGGTCGCAAGCGTGGAAAGTGAATATGTGGGCGCGTTTATTGGATGGTGACCGTGCACACAAGGTTTTGTCCGAGCAATTAACTATTAGTACTTTGCCAAACTTGTGGGACAACCATCCGCCATTTCAAATTGATGGAAATTTTGGTGCAACTGCAGGTATTGCAGAAATGTTGTTGCAGAGCCAAAACGATCACATTCAATTATTGCCTGCGTTATCGAGCAAATGGGCAAGTGGGGCTGTGACAGGTTTACGCGCACGTGGTGATTGGGTTGTTGATATGCGTTGGCACAATCAAGAGTTGCAAGAGGCTGTATTGCATGCGAAGCGCAACGGCGAAATAAGTGTAAAGAGTTCCTTGTTGGCAAGCGCATTTACATTGGTTGAGCAATCCAGTGGCAAAGCGGTTGTCATAAAACTTAACGGGGATATAGGGACGTTTAGTGTACAGGGAGGAAAGAGTTATCTTTTGGCCAAAAAATTATAATTTATGGTCGAGAGCGAATGTTGCATTGCCACACAAAACAATTAAGTGGCAAAAAAATACTTAGGGGTGGTTAAAATTTTCTAACTGGAGAAAGACAATGATAAGTAAAAGTGAAAAAACTTTTTTGAAAAAGAAATTGCCGTTATGCATCAAAATGGCTTCTAGCGTTTCGCTGGTTGTTGGTGTAATGGGCGTAGCAAGTCATACTTATGCTGCTGATGCAGTTGCAGAGACTGAAGAAATTATTATTACTGGCCAGCGTGCGAGCGTTCAGTCTGCGCAGGCAATCAAAAAGAATTCTAATGTAATTGTGGATTCTATTGTTGCTGAAGATATCGGTAAGTTGCCAGACCGTAGCGTGACTGAAGCACTACAACGCGTTCCTGGTATTACCGTTAGCCGTTATACAAACGGTGATGCAGAGCACCCTGCGGTAGAAGGTAGTGGTGTTGCAATTCGTGGTATGACACAAGTTCGTGCAGAACTAAATGGGCGCGATATTTTTTCTGCTTCTACTGGTCGCGGCTTAAGCTTTGAAGATGTTCCCGCAGAATTAATGTACGCAGTTGATACCTACAAAAGTCCATCGGCAGATATGATCGAAGGTGGTTTAGGTGGTACGGTAAATTTACGTACTCGTATGCCGTTTGATTCAGCTGGCCAACTCGCAAGTTTTACTGTTAAAGCGAACTACGGCGATCAAATTAAAGAAACCAATGGTGAATACTCAGGGTTGTACAGTAACCGTTGGAATACTGAAATTGGTGAGGTGGGTTTCTTAGTTGATATTTCAACATCTGATCTTTCTAGCCGTTCAGATCAAATTTACACGCGCGCTTATATTCCAAGAACCATAGACAACAAAACAGTTTATGTTCCAAAAGGTGCAGACTGGCGCCGTAACGATTACAGCCGTAGTCGAGATGGTGCTTATGCTGCATTGCAGTGGGCTCCAAATGATGACACAGAAGTCTATTTGACAGTGTTCCGTAGTCAGCATGATTCAGCTTGGGACGAAAATGCCTACTTTATCTCTGGTTGGAACGGCGATGCAGCGGCAGTACCTGTTGCAGGAAACAATGATTGGAAATACGACTCTCGCGGTAATTTGGTTTCTGGTACTACAACCGTTGCAGACCCAGCACGTTTCGGTATTGATTTTGGTACCAGTACTCGTTATGCGCAAAACGTGTCTACCACAACAGATTTCTCGGGTGGTGTTAAATGGTCTCCAGATGATCACTGGAAATTTGCGCTTGATCTTCAATCCGTTAAGTCAGAAGCAGAAGGTGAAGATTACACCTTGGGTTTAATTGTATTCCCAGAAAAAGTTTCTTATACCAATCTTGGTGATGTACCGACCATTGCAAGTAATGCCAGCTACTTAGAAGATTATAGAAATTATTCTCTTGGCCAAGAAATGGCGCATTTGAACCATAATATTGCCGAATCAAAAGCTATTCGTTTTGATGCGGAATATGAATTTGAAGATTCGATTATTAAATCTGTAAAAGCCGGCGCACGTTATTCTGAAAAATCAGCCGACAACAGCGATACAGGATTTAACTGGAAAACCCGCAATGCTTTGTGGTTTGGTTTCGACAAAACCAGCGTACCTAAAGTAACGCAAGATGAAGCCAGTAAATACTTACGTTTATATTCATTCGATAACTTCCAGCGTGGTGATACGAGTGTGCCTTCTGCTGCATATTTGTATACACCAGAAGCAACCTATAATTACAGAGCAACTACGGATGCTATCAATGTAGGCTGTAACGGTTGGTGGTGTGGTGGTATAACAAATCCTGATTGGAAAGTGTTGGATTTAACGAATCCCGATAACATCAATGAACAAGATGAAAGCACAACAGCTCTTTACGTTATGACCAACTATGGTTTTGACGACTTGGCTATGCCAATTGATGGTAACGTCGGTTTGCGTATTGTGAGTACAGATAACGTAGCTCACGGTAAGTTGAATTATTCAAACTTCCAGTTGAAAGATGGCAGCACTCCGTACTTCCGTACTGCAGAAGATTTTGATGCTGAAAATAGCTACACAAATGTATTGCCTAGCTTCAACTTGAGATTAAAAGCTAGCGATGATTTATTCTTCCGCTTCGCTGCGTCTAAAGCAATTTGGGCTCCAAATTTCTCAGACTTGCAAGCTAAGATGAATTTGAGTGTTGGTTTGAAAGATGGCATTAGTCAGAATGATAACTTTACAGTTAATGACTTGAAGTTTTCTTTGTCTGCCAATACCAACCCCTATCTAAAACCAATGGAAGCAACTCAATTCGATGTTTCTGCTGAGTGGTACTTTGATGAGAAGGGCGGCATGGCTCATGCAACCTTGTTCTCTAAAGATGTTAGCGGCTATTTCCGTACTGCTTTTGGATCGTTTGAACGTTATGGCGTTACTTACAGCACTGAATGGTTGGGCAACAATGGCTCAGGTGACATTAAAGGTCTGGAAGTTGGTTTCAGCAAATTCTTTGATTCTTTGCCCGCGCCATTTGATGGTTTAGGTTTGCAAGCAAACTACACTTACATCAATAGTAAATCCAAGGTGCCTGATACCACTAAAGCAGTTGATACTGACCAATCAACCTACGGTACTTTACCCGTTGAATTCTTATCTAAAGATTCTTTCAACATAGTGGGTATGTATGAGAAGAATGGTATTTCTGCGCGTTTGGCTTACACCTGGCGTAGCAAATATCTTGTAGGTGTTGGTTCGAATGGCTTCAGTGCAGGTGACCAAGGTGATAAGAGTTGGTGGTTGCCAATCTACAATGATGACTATGGTCAATTGGATGCATCTATTGGTTATACCTTCATGGAAAATTACTCGATCAATTTAGAGGCTAGTAATTTAACCAAAGAAAATACGGTAGGTATTATGAATCAGAATAAACCGGGTGATCACGTAGCATATGTGTATGCACAAGACGCTCGTTACTCTGTAACCTTCAGAGCTAATTTCTAATTTCTAATTTTTAATTAGTTATTTAGTGGCCACTATAAACCTTGCATTGCGGAAGTGATGCAAGGTTTATTTTATATTGACACTTATTTACCTGGCAAAAATCCTTTGTGGTGATAAATTTTTGATAAAATTATTTAAGTTAAATTTATAAAGCAAATTTCTAAAAAAATTAATGGCAGAGACATCTTATGAATCACCAAAACGTATGGTTGAAAACAATCATCCAAAAACTTATTCAGAATGTTTCTATTGTTGGTGTCTTACTTATTAGCTGTACGGTTGTGGCGAATGCAGCACAACTACCAGAGCTAGTCACCAAAAATGGTAAGCATGCACTTATGGTGGACGGTGCTCCTTTTTTGATGCTGGGTATGCAAGCTCATAACTCCAGTAATTATCCTAATGCTTTACCCTTGGTGTGGCCCAGCTTTCACAAGTTGCATGCCAATACCTTGGAAATTCCTGTGGCATGGGAACAGATTGAACCGACTGAAGGCAAGTTTGATTTTTCCTATGTTGATGTTTTATTAAAAGAGGCGCGTGAACACAATGCGCGTTTAGTCTTGCTATGGTTTGGCACATGGAAAAATAATGCGCCACACTATACGCCAGCGTGGGTGAAGTTAAACAATGAGCGTTTCCCGCGCGTAGTCACTAAAACGGGTGACACTTTGAATTCGCTTTCACCCTTAGGGAAAAATACTCTTGCAGCAGATAAAAAAGCATTCTTGCAATTAATGACGCACCTCAAAAAATTCGATGAACAAAATACCGTCATCATGGTGCAAGTGCAAAATGAAGCGGGCACTTGGGGGGCTGATCGCGATTACTCGGCTATGGCCAATAAAGTATTTAATTCACCTATTCCCACAGAGCTGGTGAAAAAAATTGGCGTGCCATCAGGTACTTGGCCAGAAGTATTTGGTAAAGATGCCGATGAATTTTTTCATGCTTATTACATCGCTAAGTTTTGTGAAGAGTTAGCCAGAGAGGGGAAAGCCATTAAAGCGCTACCTATGTATACCAATGTTGCACTGCGCGATCCTTTTAATCCTACCTTTTGGGAGAAGGGCGGCGCTACCGACAATGTGATTCATATTTGGCAAGCGGCAGCACCTCATTTAGACGCGCTCTCACCTGATATTTATAATCCAGATCATAAAACCGTGTTGAAATGGCTTGAACAATATAGCAGCCCCAAAAATCCATTATTCGTGCCTGAAATTGGCAACAGCCAACCTTATGCCCGCTACTTGTTCGATACATTAGGGCGTGGTGGAATTGGTTTTGCTCCCTTCGGTATGGATGATTCAGACTATGTAAACTATCCCTTGGGTGCGAATAAGTACGATGACGAAACCATTGAAAGTTTTGCCCAATACTATCGTTTAGTCGCACCTATGATGCGCGAATGGGCGAAGCTAAGTTTTGAAAGTAACGTGTGGGGAGTCTCTGAACCTTTAACGGCCGATGAAGTTAAGAAAATGGCGGCCAAGCCTGATGCAAGTAAAGAAGAAAAAGAATCGGTGGCGAAGAAAATAGCAGCGGCACTTACACAAACGATTGATGCGGGTAAATGGAATGTAGAAGTAACCTATGGTCGCCCCATGTTTTTTACCTCGCCACCGGTGGGTAATGATATTGCGAGCGGTGGTGCTTTAGTTGCGCAGTTGAGTGAAAACGAATATTTGGTCACTGGCTTTAAAGCGCGGGTTGAATTTAAACCTTCAACCGAAATTAAAGACTCGAAGTTTATGATAGACCGCATCGAAGAAGGCCATTATGAAAATGGCAAGTGGGTTATGGAGCGGGTGTGGAATGGTGATCAGACGGATTGGGGCTTAAATTTTGCGGTGCGCCCCCATTTGTTAAAAGTGCGTCTGGCTACCTACAAAGTGGATTAACTGACTTTGCACCCCCCGCTGTCCAAGCGGCTGGGGGGTAATATGTTTATAGCTGTTGATTGATGCGACACACTCCTTTGCAAATAAAGATAAAGCTGCACTCCTATGGGGCTATACTCGCGAAAAGCTTCCTTAGAGTGCCCTCAGTATGAATATCAAAATCAGCAACTTTCATCGGTTTATAGTTGCGGCAGTGGGCTGCTTAGTCATGAGCCTTAGGCCTCGGCGGAAACGCTAAAGTACAACCAGTCAGAATCTGATCTCAATGACTTCTATGCTGATTGTGATTCCGTTGGATAATCTCTTCAACTCCAAACACCGATTGATCGCGCGGAACTCTGGATTGATCCTAAGGCGCTGTAAAAGGTTTATAGAAATACATAGGGGCTTTTACTTGTTATTATATTAAGACCAGCCTTACTTAATGTGGTCAGGCTGCGTTTCACCAACATAGCTGTTCTTGTTGGACGTAAATAACTCTAAAAACCTTAAAACTCATGCAGGAATTTTACAACAAAGCGTTAATGGGGGTTCTGCTCTTACTGGCAGTGAGCGCTCTCGTCAGTTATTTGTGCGTGAATCGTACCTATCTACACCTCCCTTTGGTTCCGGCAGGAAAAAGTGATCTGCTCTGGCGTTCAGAAGCTACGTCCGATGCTAACCGGGGTGGGCTTTCCTCGGTAAAAATCAATGACGATCAATTTAGTTTAAATTTTGATTTCACTATCTCAAAAAAAGCCGAGTACCCCTTCGCCTCAACTGAGCTGATGTTCATCGATAATACCGGCAAGTCGATTTTGGTGGATCTATCGCAATACGATAGTCTTTCATTTAGTGCTAAATGTTTACCCGCCAACACGCTTACGCTTTTTATACATACCTTTGAAGAAAAAGTTTCGGTTGCCGGCGATTTTTTAACCTATCGCGCACCGTCTGCTTTTTTTTCCTGTAATGAAAACTGGTCATCTGTTGAGCTTGATCTTACTCGCCTGGAAACACCGCAGTGGTGGTTGAATATGTTTAAGATCCAGCTTTCTAACCAAGCATACAGCCTCAATAAAGTACCTAAAGTTACTTTTGGTTCGACTTTTCAAAGCCCTTCAGAGATAGCATCCAGTGTGCAGTTGAACGAAATCACCTTTCATGGTCGTGATTGGCGCTACCTTTAT
>CAZZEV010000032.1:0-10423 GCA_964653305.1 uncultured Cellvibrionaceae bacterium
GGGCCGAATGTTCGTGGTGCTACCGCTTTGCCATCTGGTATTGCTACCGCGGCTACATGGGACCTAAAAACCGCCTATGCCGGCGGTGCGATGATCGGAGCTGAGTCGCGCGCGTTTGGCTTTAACGTTCAGTTAGCGGGTGGTGTAAACATCATGCGTGAACCGCGTAATGGCCGTAATTTTGAGTATGGCGGTGAAGATCCCCTTTTAGCTGGCAAAATTGTAGGCGCTCAAATTAAAGGCATTCAGTCTAACAATATTGTTTCCACCTTGAAGCACTATGCATTCAACGATCAAGAGACCAACCGTTTTTCGCTCGATGTAAAAGTAGATGATGCCTCAGCCAGAATGGCAGATTTGTTGGCTTTGCAAATCGCCAAAGAGGAGGGCAATCCTGGCTCGGTTATGTGCTCTTACAATCGAGTGAACGGTTTTTATGCCTGTGAAAGCAATTACTTGCTTAATGAGGTGTTAAAACAAGATTGGGGCTTCAAG
Source organism: uncultured Cellvibrionaceae bacterium (assembly GCA_964653305.1). Lineage (GTDB taxonomy): Bacteria > Pseudomonadota > Gammaproteobacteria > Pseudomonadales > Cellvibrionaceae > Cellvibrio. The sequence continues at coordinate 496 of CAZZEV010000032.1, forward strand.
GGTTGGGTAATGTCTGACTGGGGTGCGACACACAGTACCGTGCCCGCAGCAAATAATGGTTTGGATCAGCAATCTGGTATTCCATTCGACCATTCTGAGTATTTTGGTGCTGCATTGAAAGAAGCGGTCCAAAATGGTTGGGTGTCGCAAGCACGTTTTGACGATATGGCGCGCCGTATACTCCACTCTATGTTTGAGTTTGGTGTAATCGACAATCCAGTATCTCCAAAACCAGAATCCATCAACTTTAAGGCGAATGGTCTAGTTAGCCAAAAAGATGCTGAAGAAAGCATGGTTCTGTTGAAGAACGATAATAAACTTCTCCCACTCAGTAAAGCCGCTAAAAAAATCGCCATTATTGGTTCGCATGCTGATGTAGGCGTTTTGTCCGGCGGCGGTTCCTCGCAGGTTTATCCTGTAGGTGGCGCAGCTTTTAGAGGCGGCCCGCAATTCTTCCCAGGCCCAATGCTGTACTACCCATCTTCTCCACTTAAAGCCGTGCAGGCACGGGTTCCACAAGCTCAGGTGACTTATAGCGACGGTACTGATGCAGCCGCCGCCGCTAAATTAGCTGCCGAGAGCGATGTGGTGCTGGTCTTTGTGAATCAATGGACCGCAGAGTCGGTAGATGTACCCAACCTTTCCTTGCCAGACAATCAGGACGCCTTGGTAGCAGCCGTAGCAAATGCCAATACTAAAACCGTAGTGGTTATGCAGACGGGTGGCCCGGTGCTTATGCCTTGGCTTGCGAATATTGGCGCCGCAGTGGAAGCGTGGTATCCAGGTACCAATGGTGGAGAAGCTATTGCGCGCGTACTATTTGGCGAAGTGAACCCATCGGGTCATTTACCCGCAACCTTCCCAGCATCTGAATCTCAACTTCCTCGCACTGTGGTAGACGGTTACCCAGAAGTGAAAGATGCTCGTATTACCGTGACCTATAATGAGGGCGCTGCAGTGGGTTATAAGTGGTTTGACCTGAAAGGGCACAAGCCTTTGTTCCCGTTTGGTCATGGCCTCTCGTACTCTGAATTCGCATTCAGTGGCTTGAAAGCTGATGTTAAAAACGGGCTGATCAACGCCAGTTTTACAGTGAAAAACACCGGTGCAGTGGCAGGTAAAGAAGTAGCTCAAGTCTATGTTGCGCCAGTTTCCGCAACCTGGGAGGCCCCAAAACGTTTAGGTGGTTGGCAAAAAGTTGATTTGAAAGCTGGAGCGAGTACCAAGGCCAGCGTAATAATCGATCCTCGCTTAGTTGGTGTGTTCGACAGTGCGACTAAGACGTGGAAGATTGCCGAGGGTGATTACAAAGTGATTCTGGCTGCCGATGCAACTGATCCCAAAGCAACCAGTGTGACCGTGCATTTAGATGCAGCGACCTTGGATGTAAGAGGTAAGTTCGTTAAATAGCTCTGTCTGTTAGACGCCTTTAGTCAAAAAAAGAAGGCCAAATCGCTAAGCGGTTTGGCCTTCTTTTTGTTTTGATGTTAGCTTAAGGCCATTAACTACATTTTATGCGGGAAGAGTTTATGCCTAGTGGTTTTGGAACCAAGCTTGTTATCGCCATTTCATCGCGCGCACTGTTCAATTTGGACGAGAGTCACACTATCTTTGAAAATCAAGGTTTAGATGCTTACGCGCGCTATCAAATAGATCATGAAGACGAGATTTTGCAGCCGGGCGATGCGTTTCCGATGGTGCAAAAGCTACTCCATCTAAATAAACGCCTTGGTGGCGAACCGCGGGTAGAAGTGATTTTGCTGTCGCGTAATAGTGCAGATACAGGACTCCGAGTGTTTAACTCGATTGAACACTATGGACTCAATATCACCCGTGCAGCTTTTTGCAGTGGTACATCGCCCTATGGTTATGCCACGGCTTTTGGTTGCCATCTCTTTCTCTCAACAAACGCTGAAGATGTTAAACATGCACTTGATCATGGCATTGCGGCAGCAACTCTTCTTGCCTCCAAAAGTAAAATCGACAACGAAGACCAAATTCGCTTTGCTTTTGATGGAGATGCAGTTTTGTTCTCAGATGAAGCAGAGCGCGTTTACAAATTGGAAGGCTTAAGTGCATTTACTGAAAGTGAAAAGGCATCCGCAAAAGAGCCACTGTCAGGTGGTCCATTCAAAGAGTTTTTATCGGCATTACAAGGCTTGCAACGTGAGTTTGGTGAACACGATTGCCCGATTAGAACCGCATTGGTGACTGCGCGTTCAGCGCCTGCACATGAGCGTGTAATACGCACCTTACGCGCATGGAATATTCGAATTGATGAGTCTTTGTTCTTGGGTGGATTATCCAAAGGAACCTTTCTCAAGGCTTATGGTGCAGACGTATTCTTTGACGATCAGCGTGTACATTGTGATTCTGCCAGCGAGCATGTGGCGACCGGACATGTTCCCCACGGCATCGCAAATCAGGCCTTAGAGCGTTCTGATAAATCCGAATAAAAAAATCCCGCTAAAAACTATAAAAATCCTAGATATGGTCTAAAGTTGTAAGAAACCCGCTTTTTGGGATATATGCAAATAAATTGGAATTTGTTCAGTTAGCTGTCTATTCTTGAAAAGCATAAAGCTGAAGTGTTTTTATAACTGTTGATCGCGCCCCTGTGGTTAACGAGAATCCTCCAGTTCAATGAGCCATTTGGAGGGCTTATGAAGTTACAACAATTGCGTTATATCTGGGAAGTTGCCCACCACGATTTAAATGTGTCGGCGACCGCACAGAGCCTATATACCTCACAGCCTGGTATCAGCAAGCAGATTCGCTTACTGGAAGACGAGTTAGGTGTAGAGATTTTTTCGCGTAGTGGCAAACATTTAACCCGCATCACCCCCGCAGGCGAAGCCATTCTGAAAAAGGCTGGCGAGATTCTGCGCAAAGTTGAAAGTATCAAGCAGGTTGCTCAAGAATTCAGTAATGAACGTAAAGGCACCTTGACGATTGCGACTACTCATACCCAAGCCCGCTATGCCTTGCCACCCGTTATTGGTCAGTTTATTAAACAGTACCCAGAAGTGGCCTTGCATATGCACCAAGGTACACCTATGCAAATTTCCGAAATGGCTGCAGATGGTACTGTGGATTTTGCGATCGCCACTGAAGCCATGGAATTGTTCAGTGATTTGGTGATGATGCCTTGCTATCGCTGGAACCGTTGCATTGTTGTGCCTAAAAACCATCCTTTGGCACTGATTCCGCGCTTAACCTTGGAAGATGTCGCTAAGTATCCGATTGTGACTTACGTGTTTGGCTTTACTGGTCGCTCCAAGTTGGATGAAGCCTTTATTAACCGTGGTTTGGCTCCGCGAGTGGTGTTTACTGCTGCCGATGCCGACGTTATCAAAACCTATGTTCGCCTAGGCTTAGGTATCGGAATTATTGCGCAAATGGCTTATGACCCAGCCGTGGATACCGATTTGGTATCGCTGGATGCTAGCCATCTGTTTGAAGCCAGTGTGACTAAAATTGGCTTCCGTCGCGGTACATTCTTGCGTGGGTTTATGTACGACTTTATTGAGAAATTTGCGCCTCACCTCACCAAAGACGTTGTTAATGAAGCCTTCAATCGCCATTCCAGAGCAGAATTGGATGAACTGTTTGAACATGTAAAAATACCTACGTTATAGCTCTCCTTATTTATAAAGCTTTGTTGTAAATATTAAAAAGCCGACTTGCGTCGGCTTTTTTATTTGACTCCAAACAACACCTTTTAATTAGTAGATATAGGCTGCACCCGCACTCGGTGCAGAGTTATCTGTCTTATCACCGTTAATACCTACCGCTTTACTGGCTTCTCTGTACGCACCAACAGCCAGGGTTTCACCGCTGTCATCTAACTCGAGCGTACGGCCAAATCTATCTGAGCTGTTAGTATTTGGTGCCTTTATGTAACTTTTCTGCGCCCAGGTGGCTCCCGACCGAATAAATACATAGGCTGCGCCAGAGTTAAGGGATGATGTATCAAGTTGGTCACCGTTAACACCGGTTGCCTGACTTGAATCAATCGACGTGCCTACCGCCAGCGTGTTTCCGTTTGCAGAAAGAGACACAACCCTACCAAATTGGTTTTCAGCTTTGGTTACAGCTGGTTTTATGTAAGCCTGTTGAGACCAAGTTGAGTTGGATTTGCTGAACACGAAAATTGCACCAGAACCGTAGTTTTCAACTTTTTTAGGGTCATAAACGCTGCCATCGGGGTTTATTCCCCCCGTTGTTGTCCAGTCACCAGGAGTGCCAACCGCCAGCGTTGTCCCGTCGGCAGACAGCGCTAGGCTAGCGCCAAATTGCTGATTCCACTGAATATAGGAAGGTTTTAGTTTTGCTTTTTGGGTCCAAATGCCTTCACTTCTCTCAAACACATAGACTCCTCCATTATCCAATAGTGCACTTGATCCATCTATTGTAATGACGTCATCGTTAGCGCTCGCGTCTTTGCTGTCCTCGCTCGGGGCACCGACAGCCATTAAATCACCATCTTGAGACAGCGCAATGCTTACCCCAAAGAAGTCATCTTGACCTGCATCTGAGGCTTTCACATAAGTCTCTTCAGTCCATCCACTATCTTTAAGTCGATAAATGTATACCGCACCGGAATTTTTGCCACCAGCAACACTAGAACTGCTGGAATTCGCACTTGATGAGGATGACGATGAAGACGAGGTCTTTGACGAAGAGCTCGAGGAACTCACTGAAGAGGTGCTACTTGGGGGCGCCAAACAGACAAACGGCTCTGAGCTACTGCTATTTTGGGTAAGGTTTTTAATGCCTGAGCTCGGAAGACCATCAACTCCGGTACCAACTGCCAAGGTTTTACCATCGCCAGATAAAGCCAAGCTGTAACCAAACGCGTACTCGTTAAAAGGAAGTTGAACCAAAGGCTTAATGTAGGCAGTTTGGGCCCACACGGCATTGGTGCGTTTGAAGACATAAACCGCACCTATATCAAGGCTTGATTTATATACTTGATAGCCAGCGGAGTTTGATGCACTTGATGATTGAGTTTCGTACAGTGGCGGGCAATTTACACCCACGGCATAACTGTCCTCATTTAAGGCACTGACAGCAAGGGTGCTCCCGTCTGCACTAAGAGCTACCTGATAGCCAAAGCGAGCATTCGGAAGCGATTGGGTGATGCCGTCACTCGGTTGTTCGGTATTTGACGCTTTTAAATAAGCTTCCTGCTGCCAGTTACCATTAATTTTAGCGAAGACATATACCGCGCCGGAGGTAGGGCTGGTGTTGCTGGTTTGGTCACCATTAACGCCAACCGCATTGCTGGCCTCGGCAGGAGCGCTGACCGCCATTGTTTTGCCGTCACCCGAAATATCGATGCTCCACCCAAACCAGTCATTTGATTCTGTATTTGACGCTTTTAAGTAGGTAATTGCTGTGTTCATAGCGCTATCGACAACGACTATAGTCGAGTCCTGACAGCCATTGGCATTACACGCTTGAACCTTATACCGGCTGTTCACCCAATCAACCAAGTGAACGCTAACGGGATCACTGATGCTAGTGCCCGTAAAATCAGTGCCCACTTGGACATAAGTGCTGTTGCTGTCTGCTTTTTTAAACAACTTATAGAAAGTAGCACCTGGAGCAGCTGTCCAATCAAACTTTAGTGCTTTAGTGCCGCTTGCAGAGACTTTCACGTCTGGCCAAGTTCCGCTTAAAGGCAGGGTTACAGGTGTAGAGCTGAAAGTATGAGAGCTGGTAGAGCTGCTTGATGAGCTGCTGCTCGTACTTCTATTACTATCGCCACCACAGGCGGAGAGCAATAGGCTAGAGCCTAAGACGGCTAACAAGAGGGTGCTATTTTTCAACAAACGCGGGATTCTAACGATATTCATTCAGCCATTTTCCTGATGTTTCAATATAGCCGGCGATTCTGTGTGGCGCGGCGCTTGGTGTCAATCTAAACCCTATAATATCTTCAATGCTCACGCACTTATGTATTTTGCCTCGGTGCTTCGGGCTGCTTTAGGACAGTCATTCTCGCCAGAGGTTCATTCTGGCTGCTACACTCCTTTATAGTGTTTTTAAATCCTTAAAACTGTAACTAAATTGTTAGCAAGTGCGATGATTCTACATGCGTCAAATTGACTTAATAAAACTCTACAGCCAAATGCGATGTTTGGTGGTAGACGATATGCCCGATGTACGCGTGGCTATCACGGGTATGTTGCGGGTATTTGGTGTGCAAAATATTGATGTGGTGGCTAACGGTGAGCAAGCAATGGAGGCCTGCTTTAACACGCACTATCACATGGTTCTCTGCGATTACAATTTAGGGCCTGGCCGCGATGGACAGCAAGTGTTAGAAGAACTGCGCTACCGCAATCGACTAAACAACACCAGCATTTTTGTGATGATCACTGCAGAATCCTCTCGCGAGATGGTCTTGGGTGCGCTGGAATATCAACCTGACGACTATGTTACTAAGCCCATTACTCAAGCCTTGTTGCGGCAGCGCTTGGATCGGGTACTACTACGTCATCGTGAACTCTATAGTATTAAGCAGGCGATGGATGAAAAAGACTATGCTACTGCTGAGCAGCGCTGTGCAGAGCGCTTAAATGCTAATACCACTTATCGTGGTGCATGTTTACAAATTCAGGCGGAAATGAATTTGCGTTTATTTAATTTTAAACGCGCAGAAGATATTTATACGGGAGTGCTTGCAGAGCGCCCAGTACTGTGGGCCAAATTAGGCTTAGGCAAAACACAAGTCGCCAAAAAAGAATATGCAAAAGCAGAGGTGAGCCTGAAGGAAGTCATTCGCGATGACAAGCGAGTTGTTGAGGCACATGATCTTTTAGCTGATGCTTACATAGGTAAAGGCGACACCGTTCTTGCGCAAGAAGCTATGCAAGCTGCTGCGGAAGTCTCACCAAAATCTGTTATGCGACAGCGTCGCCTAGCGGAGTTAGCCAAATTAAATCAAGACACCCAAGCCTGTTTGGAGGCAAGTCGCCGTGTTATCAAAACGGCGCGCAATTCGGTGTATGAATCGCCAGATGATTATTTTAATTTGGCGCGAGAGTTGACTGAGCTAAGTAAAGATGGTGAAGCCAATACCGATAAATATGTCAAAGAAACCTTCGAGGTTTTACAGCGTTTAGAGAAGCGGCCCTATTTTGATGCGAGTGCTGATGTACAGAGTAATTCACTAAAATCTCGCTCAATGCTTAACAATAAAAAACCAGAAGAGGCTGAGGGTTTTCTCGATAAAGCCAAAAAAGTTTACCAAAATAAAAAAGATGAACTTAAGCCTGAAGTGGGTTTAGATTTTGCGCAGGCGCTGATTGCAAAGGGAGATAAAACGGCGGCAGATGAAGTTTTAGGTGAATTGGTTGAAAAATTCCCTGAACATCAAGCGTTAGTTGATAAAGCCGATGCCATGTCGGATACGCCAAAAAGTAAAGCTGGTCGTAAAAAAGTAGCTGATATGACTAAGGCCGGTATAGATTTTTATGAGAGCAAAGAATACAGACAGGCTATTAACACCTTTAAAAATGCAATAGGCATTTTCCCAACACATGTCGGTTTAAATTTGAATCTTATTCAAGCCGTCATTGCCGAGGTTAAACACAATGGTGATCAAATTGGGTTTGAGAGCATTTGTCGCGCGTCTTTAGATAGGGTTTCAATAATAGACGCCAGCGATCCGCAATATACTCGTTACACACATTTATCCAAGGAGGTCGACGAGATATTTAAATTGGATCTAGAGGGACTGGATTTAGATTTTTAAATATCGTGCTGGATAAAATGTTGTGAATCTCTTTAGTTGCTTCGCTATTATTATTGCTGTGGGTTAAAACCCTATCATTTAAGTTCTATTTTTTCGGCACCACAAGGAATCCCAATGTATCAATATCTGAAATTTATAAGCCTATCTAGTTTTGTATTTGTGGCTGTTTTAAGTTCTGCGGGCGCGATCGCACAAATTGAAAAATTCACACTTTCTAATGGAGTTATTAAGGCTGAAATTACTCCCGATATAGGTGGGCGTTTGCTGTCTTTTGCACTAAGGGATCAGCCCAATTTTTTATTGCTTGCAGATTTAAATACAAAAAATACTCGCCCCCAGGTAACGCCTGAGTCGGAGAACATTGGCTATTTTGGACATGAGATGTGGGTGGGCCCCCAGAGTCAATGGTGGGTTCATCAAAATGCCAATCCAAAACGTGCCTCTGAAAAGGCAATTTGGCCACCAGATCCTTATTTGATACTAGCTAAGAATACTGTACTAGAAAATAGTCCTGAGCGGATTGTGCTTAAAAGTCCGGAAAGTCCCATCAGCGGTGTTCAAATGGTAAAAGCTTATGCGCTAGTGCCTGAGCGAAAAAGTAGTCTTAAGTTACAAGTGCGTGCAACCAATATTCGCAAAGACAATGTCGCATGGGATATTTGGTTTAATACGCGTGTGCCTTCAAATTCTTTAGTGTATGTGCCGGTTGCCAATGCCGCAGATGTACAACAAAAAAATATGGAAGATGCAGTTAATGCTGCTTTGGTTTATACACTTAGCGATGGCATCTTATCGCTAGATATGGATCCGCCCCCAGCTGGAAAAGTTTCGCGCAAGGGTAAGCTGATGATTCAGCCATCGCAAGGTTGGATGGCAAGCTTCCGCGACAAACAAGTCTTTATTGTGCAATTTCCGCTTCAGCCAAAATCAGCTATTCACCCAGAGCAGGGGCAGGTAGAGCTTTACAAGGAATATAACCCTAACAATTTAGAAGCGGGGTTATTAGAAATGGAAGTGCATGCCCCTTACAAGCAACTTGCACCTAAAGAATTTATGATTGCAGATGAAACCTGGACAATCCTTGAATATAAAGGCCCAGAAACACGCAATGGACATGTAGCTTTTTTACGTAAGTTGGCGCCGGAGCTGGGGTTAAAATAAATTTTAATTTGGGGGAGCAATAAAAAAGCCATCGCACACTGCGATGGCTTTTTTAGTTGTGCAATCACGCAGAGAGTTATTTCGCTTCGCTGATCTCAATCCAAGCAGATTGAGTTTCACCGGCGTTTAATTTCCATTTCTCGCCGAGTACCGCGCCGCGCTCTACACAGATATAACCTTGTTCATTGCCTGCACCTATATCTGCAATATTGGCCGCATTAACTGGCCCCGGGTTCCACACCACCACGCTTGGGCAATTGTGGTGATTAATGGCGATATGGGGTGAGCCTAGAATCTCAACAGTATTTTCAATCGCTGGGAAAACACGATCTACCGGACCAGGAAAGCTAACATTATCGTGTTGAATTTTTACGGCATGACCTTCCAAATTGTCGAGATAGGTTCTGCCTGCCAAACCTTTCACGCGCACATCGCTTAACGAGCTTACGGGATGGTAGCTATGCAATGCCCAGCTGCAATCAAAATCGGCTGCATCGTCATTGCTGACACTAATATCCAATTTGATACTTGAACCCAAGCTCATTACTAATTGCGCGCTAAAAGCGAAATCAAATAATTCGTTTGCCTTGCGGCTAAAGCGAAAGGTCAATTGTGCTTTGCCGTCGGCTAATAGTTTGGCATCACTCAGTCGCCAATCTTGGTTGCGCGCAAAACCATGTTTCGGCTTTTGGGTATCTAGCGGGTTGGGACCAAACCAAGGTAAGCAAACTGGAATGCCGCCACGCAGTGCCGCACCGGGGGTAAAATCGCAGTTGGGGCTCACCCACAGTAAAGGTTTTCCGTCGGTTGCACAAAAGCTTAATAAATGAGCGCCTTGTAGTGCTATAAGGGCTTTGCAGCTAGGCGTTTCTAACGCAATAAGCGGTAACCCAGTGCCTTTACTGTTGGGGAAAGCATTTTTGCTGCTAATTAAGCTTAAAAAACTGCAGCTGTTTATGAGTTCTTCTAATTCGTTGTTTAGGGCGCTGGAGGCGTGTGCAA
>CAZZEV010000032.1:10433-16874 GCA_964653305.1 uncultured Cellvibrionaceae bacterium
CTAAGTCGTTGTTTAAAGTGTGTGCAATAGACATATGAATAACCATGACATCAGGAAGTGAGCAATTCTAATCAAATAATTAGCCTCCATCATCTTATAAATTAGGATATTTTTGGAATTGAAGCGCTAAATCAGTATGATGCACGCCTTTTTGCGCAATTGATAAATAGGTATTTGAGTGAGTAAATCGCAGTTTGTAAGTCAGGCTTTTACGATTGGCCAACGTTGGATTAGTGAGGCAGAAGCCGAGCTGGGTTTGGGGATTGTATTGGATATTGCTAATCGCCGCTTAACCCTGAGTTTTCCTGCCGCCGGCGAGCGCCGCACCTATGCGATGGATAACGCCCCCGTGAGCCGCGTGGTTTACCAAGTGGGCGAAAAAGTACGTCATCAAGATGGCACCAGTATGAAAATTACCCGTGTCATAGAGCAGCAGGGTTGTTTGCTCTACCATGGTTTGGCTTTCGATAAAGATAAAAATCTGACTAAAGATGAATTAGCGATTCCTGAGTTTGAACTAGATAGCTTTGTACAATTCAGTACGCCGCGCGACCGATTGTTTGCGGGCCAAATTGATAAGCACACACACTTCACCTTACGTTACAAAACACTTAACTATTTAAATCAGCATCGCCAATCGTCTATTTTTGGTTTGGCGGGGCCGCGCGTGCAATTATTGCCGCATCAACTTTATATCGCTAATGAAGTCGCTCAGCGCCACGCGCCACGGGTATTGCTTGCCGATGAAGTTGGCCTGGGTAAAACCATTGAAGCCGGCTTGATTTTGCATCAACAATTAATCAGCGGCCGTGTTAGTCGCGCGCTGATCGTCGTGCCGAATAGTTTGCAGCATCAATGGTTGGTAGAAATGCTGCGCCGTTTCAATTTGGCATTTACCTTATTGGATGAAAAACGCTGTCAGGCGATTGAAGGTTTGGATAGCTTTGAAGAATCCATTGATTTTGTGGATGACTTTAATGAAGAGTTTGAGCGCGAATCTACCAGCGATAACCCCTTTGAATCTGCACAATTAATTTTATGCTCGTTGGATTTCTTAACTAAAAATCCTGAACGCTATGCGCAAGCCTTGCAAGCAAGCTGGGATATATTGTTGGTGGACGAGGCCCATCATTTGCAGTGGAGCGAGCAAAAAGTCAGCGTTGCTTACCAATGTATTGAAGGTTTGGCAAAAGTTGCGAAAGGTTTATTGCTGCTAACTGCCACGCCAGAACAGCTTGGTTTAGAAAGCCATTTTGCGCGTTTGCGTTTGCTTGATCCAGATCGCTACTACGATTTGGAAAAATTTATCGCTGAGCAAGAATCTTATCAGCCACTCAACGATTTGGTGCAAGCGCTATTGGCTGCGCACGTCGAGGAAGCTAAGGCCATGCCGGCTAACTTGGTTAAACAATTAGCGGATTATTTGCCGAAAGAAACCATTAAGGAGTTAACAGCGTTAGCGGAGCAAACCTGTTTAGGTCAATCTGCTGATAAAGCCATTGGTTATTTGTTAGATAGACACGGCACTGGGCGAGTACTTTTCCGTAATACTCGTAATTCTGTTGCCGGCTTCCCTGAGCGTAAATTGCATCATCATGCGCTTGAGCTTACGCAAGAACAGCTTGCAGACATTCGCACCTTGCCCTTAGAAAAACAATTGCGCGCGGAAACCTATTGGCAGCAACAAGAAAACGATTGGTGGCTTCACGACCCACGTGTTAATTGGCTGGGTGATTGGCTAAAACAAAATCGTCGCAAAAAAGTGTTGGTGATTTGTGCGAGTGCGGACACAGCGCAAACATTAGAAGATTATTTGCGTTTGCGTAAAGGCATACTAACGGCGGTATTTCATGAAGGCTTGAATCTAATCGAGCGTGATCGCGCAGCGGCATACTTTGCAGATATGGAAGAGGGCGCCCAAGTTTTAATTTGCTCTGAGATTGGCAGTGAAGGCCGTAACTTCCAATTTTCGCAGGATCTTGTGTTGTTTGATTTGCCGCTTAACCCCGATTTGTTAGAACAGCGCATTGGCCGCTTGGACCGTATCGGCCAAATCGCAACAGTTAATATCCACACTCCATTTTATGTAGGCAGTGCGCAAGAAAAACTCATTAATTGGTATCACCAAGGTTTAAATGCTTTTGAAAAAACTTGCGCGATTGGTCAAAACGTTTACATCCAATATGCCGAGACTTTGTTACCAGCATTGGTTGGTGACAACGAGGCTGCTTTTGCAAAATTGCTAAAGGAAACCCAAGTCTACGCTGCTGATTTAGTGGCGCAACTACAAAAAGGTCGCGACCGTTTATTGGAGTTGAATTCTTGTAAGCCGGTGCAAGCTGGCGAATTAGTAAATGCGCTTGCTGAAAAAGATGAAGACAAAAGTCTTATCAATTACTTGGATGCCGTTTTCGATGCATTTGGTATCGATTCTGAGCGTCACAGTGAACACAGCTTGGTGGTGCACCCCAGCGATCATATGCGTGTTGAAGAGTTTCCGGGCTTGCCAGAGTCTGGCTTGACTATTACCTATCAGCGGCAGCAAGCGCTATCGCGTGAAGATATGCAGTTTATTACTTGGGAACACCCACTGGTGCGCGGTGCCCAAGAGCTAATTACACTCACTGAGTTTGGGAATACTGCGTTTTGTACGTTGAAGTTGCCGCCGCTAAAACCCGGTAATTTAATGTTGGAGGCGTTGTACGTATTACATTGCCCAGCGCCCGCAGATTTGCAATTATTCCGTCATATGCCGCAATCATTATTGCGAGTCTTGTTGGATCATAACGGCAAAGATTTGAATGCTGTGCTGAGTATTGATCAGTTGGGTAAGTTATTGCAAAAAGTACCGCGTAACAATGCACAAGAGTTGGTTCGCCATGCGCGCCCAACGCTAGTTGATATGTTGCAAAAAGCGGAAGACAAAGCTAAACCGCAGCAAGCCGATTTGATTGCAGCCGCGCAGAGAAAAGTCAGCGAAGAAATTAATGCCGAATTAGATCGTATGAAGGCGCTGGCTAAAGTGAACCCTAATGTTCGCCAATCTGAAATTGATTATTTGCAAGAGCGTTTGGCGGCTAGCCAACACTACTTATCGCAAGCCAAGTTACGCTTGGATTCATTGCGCGTGATAATGACGATTTAATTTTTGTAGGTTGGGCAACAATGCCCAACAAATATTTGACCCTTGGGCATTACTGCCCAACTTACACATAATTCCATTGGGATGCTCTTATGTACATTTTCTCCGTAAACGCCAAAGCCAAAAAAGACCGCGATGGTGTAAAAGAAGGGCAGATGGTGCCTTTTATTGTCTACATCAATTTTATCGATTTATTCGGTGCGGAGCAGCTATGCAAGGTGTATCTGATGCGCGCAGGCTTTACTGAAATCGAGATTGAGAAACGCAAACTGGTGCCGAGTAACTTAACGGACGATCCGCGTGTGGTTGCGGCAGATAAAGCTATGGCAGAGGCGATTAAAACCGGCTATATGATCCAAATGTTTGACGAGTAATACGAGAATTGCGGAAAAGCTTTTGACTTTTCCTCCTTCATTTATTTCTTTTTCAGTGTCACGCCTACTTCCAGATGATGGGTGTACGGAAATTGGTCGAATAGGGCTATATTGGTTATCTCATGTGTCTGCGTAATTGTTTTTAAGTTTTCGCGCAGGGTTACGGGATTGCATGAGATATACATAATGTTCTCATAGCGTTGAGTGATGGAAGTAGTATGTGGATCCATGCCGGAACGCGGTGGGTCTACAAAAATGCTGGTAAATTTATAGCTGTCTAAATTTATTTCCTCCAAACGCCTAAAGCTGCGCACTTTATCCATGGCTTGTGAAAAGTCTTCGCTGGAAAGGCGAGCAATAGCTACATTACTCACTTCGTTTAATTCCATATTATAAAGCGCAGACTTTACCGATGGTTTTGCTAATTCGGTTGCGAGTACGCGGTTAAAGTTCTGCGCGAGTGGCAAGGTAAAATTGCCATTTCCGCAGTAGAGTTCAATTAAATCTCCGCCCCAACTCCTGCTTTTGGTAACCGCCCACGTCAGCATTTTTTCACACACGCGAGCATTGGGTTGGGTGAAGCCAGATTCTATTTGCTGGTAGCGAAACACTTTTCCATCAACATTTAATTGTTCAATAACAAAATCTTGTTCAACCACAATCTTTTGGCCTTTGCTGCGGCCAATAATATAAATGTTCAGTTTGGTTTGCAGCTCACGCGCAGCTTGAGTCCATTCATCGTCTAGTTTGCGGTGATAAATCAAAGAGATTAAGGCTTGGCCACTGAGGGTCGTTAAAAAATCAATTTGAAATAGTTTGGTGCGCAAGACTTCATTTGCATTTATTTCGGTCATCAGTTCCGTCATCAAACGATTCATTAACTCAGAGCCGATAGGGAACTCGGTTATATCGTAAGCGCGTTTGAATTCATCGTCGCTGAACATGCAGTAGGTTGATACCGGGCCTTTGTGCCAAATACGAAATTCAGCGCGCATGCGAAAATTCTTTTCAGTTGATTCAAATATACTGGGCTTAGGAATAGTAAACTCTTCAAAATCTTGTTTGAAAATAGCAATTTTTTCGGCGAGCTGTGCTTGGTATTCGGAGGTGGAGTATTGTCGTTGAGTCATAAGTAAACTGCTAAAGAGAAAAATGTAATTTAGTTTTAAATATTGGCTAAATATCGAGTGAAATTTGGCGCTCGCCGGTAAGCGGTAAGCGAATTTCAAAGATGGCACCTTTGCCGTAATGGGAACTTACAGTGATTTTGCCTTTGTGATGTTCGGTAATAATAAAGTAGCTGACAGATAAGCCTAGGCCTGTGCCTTTGCCAACCTCTTTGGTGGTAAAAAAGGGTTCAAAAATATGGTCTTTAACCGCTTCTTTTATGCCGGGGCCGTTATCCTTTATTTCAATAATGACCTCTGATTTTTTAACCTGTACGCTAATATCTACGCGCAGTTCGTCTGCGTGTTTATAATCATCAGAAATCAAAGCTTGATATGCATTGCGCAGCAAGTTTAATAAGACTTGCTGTAACTCAGCGGCGGAAGCGTAAATCAACGGTAGATCTGGGCTGAAATGGGTTAGCACTTTAATGTCTGCCATTTTGCTGTGCTCTGCAAAACCGGCATTGCGATTAAACTCAATAGACTGCAAGATTAACTTTGGCAAATCTACCCAGTTTTTTTCGGCATGATTGCTGTGAGAAAATTCCAGCATGTTGGAAATGATTTTCCCTGCGCGCTCACCAGCTTCTTTGATGTTGTCAAGAAACTGAGGGATTTCCCGCGCAACTAAATACATAACAACCTGTTCTACATTTATATCATGTTCTTTCGCCGCTTTAATATTTGCGGATAAATCAGGCGATGTACGGCGAATGATATTCTGTACATTGTGCAAAATTACTCCCAGCGGGTTATTCATTTCATGGGCAATGCCCGCTGCTAATTCGCCGAGCGATGACATTTTTTCATTTTGAATCATCATGTTCTCCAACTGCACTCGTTGGGTTACATCTTTCAACTGAATAACCGCGCCTGAGGTTTGATTGCTGGCGGCTTGCCCGCTAATTAACGGGTAAATCCGTAGATCGTAAAAGCGAGGTTCTTCATTTTCAATTTGCTGCAATCGTCGATTAATAAAAGGTTGTTGGCTTTTAATAATCTCTGCAAGTTCCTCGGCAGAAAGTGGTAATTGCGGTAGCGCCGTCTGAATATGTGTGCCCAGGGCTTTGTCAAAAGCTACCCCCGTTTTTTCAAAGGCAGCAATATTCCAATAGGTAACTTTACCGTCAGCGGCTACACCAACCAATATATCGGGTACCGAGTTAATCATGGTTTGCAGGTGACGCTTGGTGTCCTGCAACTGCACTGCAACGATCTTATGATTTTGAATGGCGGTTTCTAATTCGGTATTTTTCTGGTGCAGGCTTTGGGTGCGCTCTTGGATTTTATCTTCTAGTTCTTTTTGGTGAAGCTTTAACAGATTTCTAGCGGCTTTGTTTTTTAAGCGGCTGTGCTGTAAGCCTGCAATTAATATTGTTTGAACGATTAACAGCCCGCCAATAATCACCAGTAAGCTTAAACTGGTTTCAATTTCTCTATCTATCGCTAAGCATGGCTGGCTAAGTAGCAGCCAGCTGCCAATCATCATGGTATTGATCTTGGCGATATGGTCTTTGGCGATCATCGGCGTCATGGTTTTTACTGGGCTGTAAAGAAAAGGCAGTCATTGTCGCACTGACGCGGCCACACCAAAAGTACAAGTACAATTTTTTTGTGGTTTGCTCTGGTTTTAAGCGGTTTGATGAGGAAGTAGACGAAGGGAGCTATTGGTGTTAACTACTTGAACTTGAATGCAAAAAAAGTTTGACAGCCTCTCAAAATTAGGTAGAATGCGCACCTCTCAGCAAGGGCGGTT
>CAZZEV010000033.1:0-16830 GCA_964653305.1 uncultured Cellvibrionaceae bacterium
GTCTATTTCGGGATGATTGGCCGCAAGCCATGCTTGGGTTTGTTGCGCTTTGAAGGATGAAGGTCCACTGAGAAAACCATGGATGTACAACAACGCCGCCATAAGGGATCAATAACCGGCGGATTTGTAGTCAATAACGTATTGCTTGCCTGTCACTCGTTCAACACCCGTGCTGAGTGTACCGTCGTCGTGGAGGTCGAACCAGCGATAGCCGGGCATTTGGGTATCCACCGTAAAATCATCGCAAAGAGGCTTAAACTGCACACATGTGGAGGGCGTTGCGATGAGCGCTACGCCGCTGCGTTGACTGCTAAAATCTTGGTGTACATGGCCCCACACGACTGCTTTTACGTTGGGGAATCGGTCGATAACCGCAAAAAAAGCATCTGCATTGCGAAGGATATATTGATCAATCCACTTACTGCCAACTGGGACAGGCTGGTGATGCAACATAACCATCACGTGTTTTTCTGGGTTTGCACCGAGCATTTGCTCAAGATAGTCCAGCTCGCCCTGCTCAAAATTGCCGTGAACCTTAAAAGGTACAACAGAATTGAGCAGCAAAATTAACCAGTTGCCCTGTTCAATAGCCCGCGCTTCAGGAATCTGGGGCAGCTCAATGTTGCTCATGATCTCCGCAGAATCATGGTTGCCGGGTAACCATGCTAAAGGTTCTGAGAAATACTGGCGAACAATCGACACAAAGCGGCGATAGCAAGCATCATGGCCAGCACTGGCGATATCGCCTGTGCATACCATGTAATCAAAATTGGATTCTTTGGAGGCGATAAGAGATAAAACGTCATGCAAGCTTTCGTCGGTATTTAAGCCAAGCAAAGCTTCACTGGTCAGCGGCCCTAGGTGGCAATCACTGATTTGAATGAATCGCTTGGAATTAGCGCCCGCTTTTGCCACAACAGCATCCGTCTTAGGGTTTGCTCTTCCTTAATTCTGGTTATTAAGAAAAGAGACTTAAGAGATAAAAGATTAACGACGGCAACGATAACCGTTAAATAGTATTAATTCCACCCTCCACTTCGCTTAAATTGGCTTTTTACGACCACAACAAACAAAAATAGATAAGAAGTGTGAAGGCGTTAAGAATTCTTAAACGTAGGGAGTGATTGGGAAATGAAAATGAGTTTAGGCAGCGGGTAATTAGACAAGCCCTACTAGGAGAGCTTGATGACTTCATCGGCTTGATGCCCTTCACGCAAGGCCAGTGCCAGCAATTCGCCCAAGAACTGATTGATTTGAAACTTCTCATCGGCGTGGTACATGGCTCGATTGGGGTATTCGTAGCGGGGACGAAGGCGCTTATGACCTTCCCACGCGAGAACTTCTGCTAACTTAGCATCATGGTACATGCGCACCGTTAAGCGCGGCATTTGCAACCAATTAGAGGTTGTAGATACAGAAGTTTGAGTGATCTGTAAGGTTGTTGTATAGGGCGAGCGCTCAAGAATTCGAATTTGATTTAACCACTGCTGGTTGCTGCGGCTAATCAAAAATCGATAAGTATCACTATCTTGAGCATCAACAGATTTCGAAAAATACTGAGTCAATAATTTTTGTAAGCGCAGATAATTTGTTTCACATTCCGCCATTTGCGAAGGTAAATCGACCTTGTAACGTTCACGATAAGTAACGTAATCAGGTTGCTGCTTGGCGATACGCAATGTAAACATAGGTTTTACAATAAGTTAAGAAGATGACGAATTGGCGATTGAATAACTTAAAATCGCCAACCTGTAGCTGAAGTGTTAGCCAGACTCAGACTTAAGTCAATCGTCTAGCAGGATTTATTATACGCCGTGATCTTTACGCAAGCGCGCGCGATTCATTTGTAACCATTGCAAACAAATTAACGCAGCGGCGTTATTAAAACGGCCGTTTAATAACTCAGCAAAAACTTCATCTGCCGCGAAGCTGTGCAAACGAATATCTTCATTTTCGTCAGGCAAACCATGAATACCGCCGGCTTGGCTTAAATCGCAGAGCGCGCAAAACAAATGGAGCTTTTCATCACTACCACCAGGGCTAGATAAAAAATTGCAAATATACTCCATGTGAAATGGTTCTAGCGACGCTTCTTCTAACAATTCACGGCGCGCAACTTCTTCTGCAGTCTCACCGGCTTCCACCATTCCAGCAACCACTTCGTAGCACCACGGGCCAGCCTCTTCACCCATAGCACCGACACGAAACTGCTCAATCATCCCAATTAAATCATGTGTAGGATCATAAACCACAACAGCGACAGCATCGCCACGCACAAACAACTCGCGGCTCATTTCTTTGCTCCAGCCACCTTTAAATAATTTGTGGCGCAGCACTATTTTTTCTACACGAAAAAATCGCTTGTAAAGTTCTTCACGACGAACAACTTCAATATCATCGCGGTTAAATTCTGGTTTTTTTATCATCAACTTAAACCTTATGATAAATCTCTGCGCCCTGCTCCAAAAACTCTTTGGACTTCTGTTGCATCTCCGCTTCAACATCAATCATTTTGATAATGTCTTTCTCGCCGATAACAGAAATGTCTGTACCATTTTTAGCAGCGTAATCGCGAACTTCCTGCGTGATTTTCATAGAGCAGAATTTAGGGCCGCACATTGAACAGAAGTGTGCAACTTTTGCCGAATCTTTCGGCAGGGTTTCATCGTGATAGGAACGAGCTGTATCTGGATCTAAACCCAAATTGAATTGATCTTCCCAACGGAATTCAAAGCGCGCTTTGGATAAAGCATTGTCACGCAATTGGGCGCCTGGGTGGCCTTTCGCCAAATCGGCAGCATGCGCAGCAATTTTGTAAGTGATGATGCCGTATTTAACATCGTCTTTATTCGGCAAACCCAAATGTTCTTTTGGTGTTACGTAACACAACATCGCACAACCATACCAACCAATCATAGCAGCACCAATGCCAGACGTAATATGGTCGTAGCCGGGGGCTATGTCAGTGGTCAATGGGCCAAGCGTATAGAAAGGCGCTTCATCGCAAACTTCTAATTGCTTTTCCATATTTTCTTTAATCATGTGCATGGGCACGTGACCTGGGCCTTCGATCATGCATTGCACATCGTGCGTCCAAGCGATTTTGGTTAACTCGCCTAGCGTTTCCAACTCGCCGAATTGTGCTTCATCGTTCGCATCGGCAATTGAACCGGGGCGTAAACCATCGCCTAATGAAAAGCTTACATCGTAAGCTTTCATGATTTCGCAAATTTCGTCGAAGTGCGTGTACAAGAAATTTTCTTTGTGATGCGCCAAGCACCACTTCGCCATAATTGAACCGCCGCGCGACACAATTCCCGTAACACGTTTGGCGGTGAGTGGAACATAACGCAGCAATACGCCAGCATGAATAGTGAAATAATCCACACCCTGTTCGGCTTGTTCAATCAAAGTATCGCGGAAAATTTCCCAGGTTAAATTCTCAGCAACACCATCTACTTTTTCCAGCGCTTGATAAATGGGTACAGTGCCGATAGGTACGTGTGAGTTGCGAATAATCCACTCGCGAGTTTCATGGATGTTTTTGCCAGTAGACAAATCCATCACTGTATCCGCGCCCCAACGTGCACCCCAAGTTAATTTCTCTACTTCTTCTTCGATAGAAGATCCTAATGCAGAGTTGCCGATATTGCCGTTAATTTTCACAAGGAAATTACGGCCAATAATCATTGGCTCTAACTCTGGGTGGTTGATGTTTGCGGGAATAATTGCGCGGCCGCGAGCGACTTCATCGCGTACAAATTCTGGCGTAATTTCATCGGGAATACTTGCACCAAAGCTCTCGCCTTTGTGTTGTTGATCAGAAATACCGAGTTCGCGTGCCTGAGCCAAGGCCATATTTTCACGAATGGCGATGTATTCCATTTCTGGCGTAATAATGCCGCGCTTGGCGTAATGCATTTGCGATACATTCATACCGGCTTTGGCACGGCGTGGCTTGCGCGTTAAATTAAAACGCAGCTTGGCTAATTTTGGATCATTCAAACGTGAATTAGTAAATTCTGAGTGGCTGTCTTCCAAAACTTCAGTATCGTTGCGCTCTTCAATCCACGCGGTACGAACGTCGCCTAAGCCAGTGCGCAAATCAATTATTACGTTCGGGTCAGTGTATGGTCCAGAGGTATCGTAAACACGAACCGGTGGATTTTTTTCACCACCGAAATCAGTTGGTGTATCGGCCAGCGTAATTTCGCGCATAGGCACGCGAATATCGGGACGCGAACCTTGCACATACATTTTTTGCGAACCGGTAAAAGGTTGCACTGAAGCCTTGTCAACTTCTGCACTTTCGCTCAGGATTTTTTCTACGCTGGTGTTCATGATTTTTCTCTTTGTGAATACAACTGATAAAAAGTTAATACAACTTATAAAAATGATGCACAGGGCCAGAACCCTGCCCGATGCTTAATTCATTCGAGTGCACTAATGCATTGTGTAAATAATCTTTTGCCTGCGCGACTGCATCGCGCAGTGATAATTTTTTGGCTAAACCCGCTGCAATTGCAGAGGCTAGAGTGCAACCTGTGCCGTGGGTATTTTTCGTCGCAATTCGCGCGGCGCTGAACAATTCAAAGCCGTCTTTAGTGAGCAATACATCGGTAGCATCATCGCCTTGAGCGTGGCCGCCTTTCATGAGCACAGCTTGTGCGCCCATCACCAATAGCAGCTCAGCTTGTTGCCGCATTTCTGCAATATTTTGTGCAACAGGCCGATTGAGTAGCGCAGCGGCTTCCAACAAATTGGGCGTTAAAATAGCCGCGCGCGGAATAAGGTTTTCAATAAGCGTTTTAATCGCTTCTTCAGCTAACAATCTATCGCCGCTGGTAGCCACCATAACAGGGTCTAACACCAACGGAATCTGCACACACATTTTCAATGAGTCCGCTACCGCGTTAATAATCTCGGCGGTTGCCAGCATACCCGTTTTAATTGCACCCACTTGAATATCGCTCAATACAGAGTGAATTTGCGCCTGTACAAATGCGGGTGGAATGGGCCATACGCCTTGCACGCCTTGAGTATTTTGAGCGGTTAGCGAGGCAATAGCGCTGCAACCATAAACACCTAAGGCAGCAAAGGTTTTGAGATCTGCCTGAATGCCTGCACCGCCGCCGCTGTCGCTGCCAGCAATGGTCATTGCAATAGGTGTCTGGATCATCGAACTCATGAGGCTTCCGCAATCAAACAAGTAAACGTGCCTATCGAATGGGCAATAATCGAAGGGCAATAGAATTAAAAGGCGCGGGAGAGAGGGGCAGCCAAGCTGCGAATGGAAGCTCTCGTTCCCTACGCCGGTACTAACCGGATCAGGTCTGCGGGTATATCTCAGCTGTGATCACGAATCACCCAGCACCCCGACAAGAAGCCTCGCAGTCTAGTGAACTTGGGCAAACGAGTAAAGAAACCTTTAGTGCTAACTCGTCTCACTGAGGGCAATAAATCCATAAAATATGGCCAAACAGGGTCACACAACCGCTGAAATTAAGGGGTTCTCTATAGCGCACGCAGTTCATTACAAAACCAAACAACTGCTGCTTACATTTGTAACTACTAGCAACCCTCACAAGTGTTTACCCTTTTTAACCTGTTGATAAGCCGCAAAGCTCGACCCATTTGAGCCAACCCGCTAAACTCGGCCTTTTAAACTCGTGAATCCAAACTGTGCCGATTTGCGTCTAAGCTATGCGTACAACTCCATATAGCTGACAGCTAAACATTTTTTAGCTTTATACCTTTAAACACCTTGGAATCTTTTCCCTTCAGGATTTTTTATGAAAGAGTCGTTCTCTATGAAAAAGTCAAAGCTTTATTTAGCTATAGGTTTAATCGCCCTCGCTCCGTTTGGTGCCAGCGCCAATACACTTCAAGACATATACGAACTTGCGCTTAAAAATGACGCGCAACTTCAAGCAGACAAAGCGGGCTATGAAGCAGGTAAAGAATATAGCGCCATTGCACGCGCAGGCTTACTCCCACAAGTTGATGCAAGCTATACCTACACCGATGCCGAGTCAGAATCTACATCTACACCGGCCACCCCCCAATCCGATGGCAAAAGCGACAGTAAAACAAAAGCATCGAGCTTGTCGCTAACCCAACCACTTTTTAATATGTCCTCTTGGTATAACTACAAGCGAGGTCAAAAACTAAGTGAGCAGGCAGAAGCGCGTTTTGGTGCAGATCAGCAAAGCTTAATCGTGCGTGTTGCCACCGCTTATTTCAACGTGTTGCGCTCAGTGGATAAATTAGAAACCACTATCGCCGAACAAAATGCATTTGCACATCAACTCGATCAAGTTAAACAGCGCTTTGAAGTAGGTTTGACCGCCATTACCGATGTACACGAAGCTCAGGCCGCTTACGACAGCGCATTGGCAGCCACTTTAGAAGCGCGCGGTAGCTTGAGTATTAGTTATGAAGCACTGGAAGTGCTAACTGGCAAAGCTGAAGATCAAATTGCACCGCTTTCCGATAAATTCCCAGTAGTTAACCCAACTCCAGCAGACCGCGCTGAATGGGTTAACTTTGCACTCAAAAACAATTACAACTTGAAGGCAGCCAAACTCAATGCCGATGCTGCTGCTAACTCTGCCAGTGGCGCGCGTGCGCAACATTTGCCAACCGTATCCGCCACCTTAGGCTATTC
The DNA here is from genome assembly GCA_964653305.1 of uncultured Cellvibrionaceae bacterium. GTDB lineage: Bacteria > Pseudomonadota > Gammaproteobacteria > Pseudomonadales > Cellvibrionaceae > Cellvibrio. The sequence continues at coordinate 6,668 of CAZZEV010000033.1, forward strand.
AAAAACGGATAGAGAAGGCGAGTTCAATAATTTTTATTCTGAAAATGAGAACGATGGTTCAAGCGTTAGGATTGGTGTAAATATCCCTATTTTTAGTGGATTACGCACATCAAGCAGCGCACGCCAAGCCGTTTCTCTCGGCTTACAGGCCCAGGAACAATACAACAGCACCCAGCGCAACACCATTCAAAATGCACGCTCATTGCACCTGTCAGTTGAAACCGACGTAGCGCGTATTGCCGCACGCAAACAAGCGACTGTATCTAACCAAAGCGCGCTGGAGGCAACCCAAGCCGGCTATGAAGTTGGTACTCGTAACTTGGTTGAATTGCTCCAAGCCCAAAGCAAGCTTTACCAAGCGCGCCGCGATTACTCCAATGCACTTTATGATTATGTGATCGACACGATTAAATTGCGTGAAGTTGCCGGTATGCTTACCCCAGCCGATGTACAAGAAGTGGATAAGTGGCTGCAGGCTGGTGCACCCGTTAGCCGTTCAAAATACGAAAAATAATATTTTATTTTTTGTAAGCAACATAAAAAAAACCGCGCTTTTTGCGCGGTTTTTTATGTCTCTAATTGTGGAGAAAAGCAGAACCAGACTGCTATTCTTATTTAGTAAAAATCGCAGTCTAAACAAAACCTACTTAAACACCGCCACAAAACCTCCGCGTGATTTAATGGTAAGCAGTGTTTCCTTATCGCTATTTATTTCGCTGCTAGAAAATTCCCGCTCGGTATTTCCATCAGTAATGAGTGTGGCTTTTTTCGTACCGATAAAACTCAAATCCAGTTTTAGATTTATATCGCCCTGCCCGGCATTAAAACCAGCGACATACCAACTATCGCCAGATTTACGCGCAATCACGACGTATTTTCCGGGGACACCATCTACAAACTTTACATCATCCCAAGAACGCGGCAAATCTTGCAAAAAGCTTTTTACATAATCGGGGGCGGTTGCCATACCTTCAGGAATTTCCGCAAAGTGTTGAATGCCGGAGTGAAATAAAACCGATTCAGCAATTTCAAAACCGTTACGCGTTACGCGCTTTATATTGGGGATATCGCCAAACACCATGGGCGTAAAATCCATAGGGTCAAACAAGTTACGGGTGAAGGGGGCCATAGCTGCGTGAGTTGGAACAGCATCTTGATCGCCTTGGGAGAACGTGGTGAATTCAAAGCCTTTAATGGATTCCATCGTCATTAAGTTAGGGTAAGTACGCTGCCAACCGCGCGGCAAAGTTGCACCGTGGAAATTAATCAATAAACCCTCAGCTGCAGCATCTTTTAAAATATCAATGTAGTAGGCCATCATCGAACGGCCATCGCCACCAAAGAAATCAATTTTCAAACCTCTTACGCCCATTTCACGCAAACGTGTAAATTCTTTTACGCGCTGCTCATGAGTCAGCAATTGGCTTTTAGGGGTCATTTGAGTGGTATTCCAATCACCAGAAGAGTTGTACCAAAGAATAATGCCGATATTTTTTGTAGTTGCATAATCGACCAACTCTTTCATTTTTTCGTAGCCGATTTTTTTATCCCAGTCAGCATCCACCAAGGTGTAATCCCATTTCATATCCACGGCGTAATCAACAAACTTTTTCTGCACATCAAACACAGTAAAGTCGTCCTTTAAAATCGCCCAACTCCAAGAAGCATGCCCAGGTTGAATGTGTTTTTTATCAAATGGAATTGCTGGTGCTGCTAGATCTGTACCCAGTGTTGATTCCATCACCGTGGGTAAGCTACCAATTGCTAGTACGCGCCATGGTGAGATTAAATCACTCTGACTTTCCGCCAACAAATTACCGCCCGTAAATACTTCAGCCGCCATAGGCAAACCAATTTTGTATTCGCCTTTTGCAGAATCTGCTTGTAAACGCGAACCGTGGAAACTGCCATCGACATTAACTTCGGTCAGCGCAACCCAAGTATCGTCAATTTTATAAAGCGCAGGAAAAACCCAACCAGCTGGCGAAGGTGAAGCTGTACCTACAGCAATATCCATTAAATAATGTTCTTCATAAGATGGATTAGTATTAGCAAAGCCCGTTTGCGCAACGGCCATAGGCTGCAACCACGCTTTTGCATTTTCGCTAAACGCAAAACTGGTTGTTTCATTTTTAAATTGCAGTAATTTTTTGTCTGGGTTTGGTACTTGATAACGGAACGCGACACCATCATTGGAAACGCGGAATGTAACCATTAATTCTTGACCAGCTGCATTTTTAACCGTATAGGTTTGTTCGTTCGCGCTGTAGTGAATTTTGTGTTTTTTACCAACCATCATCTCATAGTCGTCATTAATGGTTTTGATGGCTGAGGTGTTTTTAATGGTGAGAGCATTCGTGAAATCAGCATCATTCAACGCCAAACCAAGCGCTGATTCTTTCAAAACAGTTTTTCCATCACGTGCAACGGTATAACGCAAACTGCCATTTTCACCTTGACTGACTCTAACCTGCAAATGCTTATCTGGACTGACAAGATCCTGTGGTGTGTTTTTAGCGCAGGCGACAATAAAAATGCATGCAAGGCTAATCCATAATTTATTCATGAACGATGCTCTCTTAATTAGAATGGACTCAGAATTAAAAAAATCGCCTACTCCAATGGAGTGGCGATAAGGTTAAAATTACTTTTTCAGCAAGCGCAAACCATATAGACCGCCAGCAATTGAATCTTTGTTTGCTACAAACTTAACAATCAATTTCCCGTTTGATGTACGAATGAGCTTCTCAGGGATGACGAAATCTTTGGTGTAGATCTCTTGCGGCGCATCGCCCGTTAAAGTGATTGATTGAATCAAAGTGTCGTTGATGAGCAAATCAAATTTTCGCCCAGCATCTAGCGTTGAAAAGCTTAAACGTAACGTTTTCGCCTGGCGCTGTTTATCGTTTAACTCATAACTCATCCAACCCGTTGCTTTACGCCAGCGCATACCTTTATTGAGTCCAGTATCCGCACCTTCCGCTTTAAAGAAGTGATCTGACTCTGGCTGCTGCTCACCTGGAGCCACTTGATCTATGGTAATGGCATCTAATGCTAAACGAGCACTCTCTTTTGCAGCCGTTGCTTCTTGTATCGTGACTAAATTATCTGGGGTAACGTAAGGCCAATAAATCATGTAGCGTGAATCGTGTAAACGAAAGAACGGAATGAATTCAATACTCTCTGAGTTTTTACCTTTAATCACATCCGTAGCAGTAAAGGTCAGCGATTTGCCTGGCACAGGTTTAATGCTACCCATAAAATTTTTACTATCACTCACAAACAAAGGTGATGCTTCTAATGGGCATACTTGCCCTTGTGCTATGTGACCCATGCGTGAATCATCGGCAAGATAATTTAATTTCTCACTGGCAAAAGGATTGGTTTTAGCCGCCAATACGATGGGACCGTGCAATAAAGCAAAGTAATTGGATTGATCTGGCATTTGCTCCAAATGGGTTTTCATCGGGAGCGACACGTCAACTTTATCGCCCTTACGCCAAACGCGATTGAGGCTGATGTATTCGCCAGGCTGCGAATCCAATTTAACCAGTTTTTTGTTGATGCGAACTTGTACGTCTCCAGCACCCACCCATTTAGGATAACGAAGTTTAAGTGTAAATTTTTTATTGGAGTGAATAGTAAGTTGCGTACTTTCTTCACCTGGGAAAATCGTACTTTGCGTCAACCTCACATTTTTTTCACGCCAATGTAATTCAGAAGGAATAAACAGATTTACATACAGCGAATTACCTTCATGGGCGTAAATAAATTCGCCATATTTTGAATGACTTTCAATTCCGGAACCCACACAACACCACATACCTTTGTCTACCTGCGAATAAACGCGATAGTGGTTGGGGCGCATAGGGGTGAAATAAACAAAGCCACCCGTTTCTGGTCGCTGTGATGAAAGAATATGATTATAAAGTGCACGCTCGTAATAATCCGCGTAACTCACTTTTGCGTCACTTAAAAACAGTAACTCTGTCAACTTAAGCATGTTGTAAGTATTGCAAGTTTCCGGGCCTTCAACCTCATCGATCATGCTGGAGAAATCTTTATCATCATGAAAATGTTCTTTAACACTATTACCGCCAATAGCGACTGTTCGATGATCATGAACCGTTTGCCAGAAGAATTGTGCTGCATCCTGCCAATCTTTTTTTCCAGTTAAGTCGCCAATCCGTTTAAAACCGATGACTTTGGGAATTTGGGTGTTGGCATGTAGGCCATTTAGCTTGTCTTGATCTTGTTTGAGCGGGTTTAAAATCGCTTGATGTGAAAAACGCTCAGCCAATTCTAAATATTTTTTATTTCCCGTTAAGGCATACACGTCAGCAAAAACTTCGTTCATACCACCGTGTTCGCTACGCAACATTTCTTGCATTTGCGCATCAGACAATTTATTGGTGAGACCTATTGCCCAATCCGAAAGATTAATGAGCATTTGCTTCGCGTCTTGATTGCCCGCATAACGATGAGCGTCTCGCAACCCAGCAAAAACTTTATGTAAGTTATACCAAGGTACCCATTTACCGTTTACCGAAAAGTTATCTACCTTGAGCTGCCCCTGAGCAATCTTCTCGAAGGCTTCTTTCCCGCCAGGAATACCGCCGATGTAACCCTTCGTATTTTCTTGGCATCTTTTTAATTCCGACACAACGTAATTCAAACGTTTTAAAACGTCTTGATCACCTGTAGCGGCATACATGAGTGACAGCGCTGTTAAATAGTGCCCACCCATATGGCCATCTAGGCCACTTGACTCCCAATTGTCGTAACTTGGTTGCTTAGGTGGTAGGCCAGCTTCGCGCAAAAAAGGTGCAAGCAACCTATCCGGATCCAGCGACATTAAGTAGTGCAAATTGGTTGACTGTGCGGTGAGAAAGGGACTGGGGGTTAAACGAACATCGCTAAGTGGAAATAGTTCCACAGCCCCCGCATATTGGGAATTTAGTGTGATCGACAACACCATGATTGATATGAGCTTTTTCATATAAGGTCGTTTCGGCGGTTGGATAATGACAGCAGAACCTTCACCCACAATTACAGAGAGAAGTCCTAACTATAAACTAGTATTATATTACTTATCATCTCAGGAATTTACCATAGCGGCACACAAATGACTTTCAAAAAAACCTCATAGGATTCAATACAAAGGTGCCACTTATTACTCAGGCTTAAACTAAATGCCCTCATTTTCTATCTGCACTACGAATTGCGGAATTGCTGAAGTTTTATCAATAAAAAAGACAATAAAATCTCGCTACTTTTCACATCACCTGTGAAAAGCAACCCAAAGATGTTGGATTATTGTCGCGCCCGAAAAGCTCCCAGAGGAGATTTTTATTTTACGAATGAAAAACCATATTAATGCCTTTTTTATGAGGCCAAATGGTAACTACAGCTAAAAATATAATCTTACAAATACAGCGATTTCCCTTGACACCACATGGCCCCTGAATTCAAATAAATCCATCTCCATTGTCACAAGCACCCATTAGGGCAGGTAATTTTGATGAAATCGCTTTTATGTTCAGAGCCCCACACGCTGGAAATCTCCGAAATACCGGAGCCTAAACTCACAGCAGACGGAGCAATCAAAGTAAAAATTCGTCGCGTAGGTATTTGCGGCACTGATTTTCATATCTTTGAAGGTTTGCACCCATTTTTAAATTACCCTCGAGTAATGGGTCACGAACTTTCTGGTGAGGTTTGGGAAACCAACGCCAATAGCCGTTTCAAACGTGGCGACAAAGTCATCATCAACCCCTATTTACCGTGCGGTAAATGTGTCGCATGCACTAAAGGCAAACCCAATTGCTGTAGCAATATAAAAGTTCTTGGGGTGCATGCGGATGGCGGAATGTGCGAGTTTTTAGTGCTACCTGAAGCAGCACTTTATCCCGCCAATAATTTAAGCTTTGATCAAGCTGCTATGGTGGAGTTTTTGGCCATAGGTGCTCACGCTGTTAGACGTGCTGAAATTAAACCGGGTGATAATGTATTAGTTGTTGGTGCAGGCCCCATAGGTTTAGGGACAGCGTTTTTCGCTCAAATTGCACAGGCAAAGGTAACGGTAATGGACGTTAGCAGTACCCGACTCCAACAAGCCGCCGAGCTTAACCCTCTATTTACAACCGTTTTAGCCGATGCGACTAGTATGCAGAAATTATCTGAGATTACGCGAGGAGATTTATTCGATGTCGTCTTGGATGCAACCGGCAATAAAAATTCTATGCAGCAAAGTTTGCACTATGTTGCACACGGTGGCAGCTGCGTATTTGTGAGCGTGGTGAAAGATGACATTGTATTTTCAGACCCACTCTTCCACTCGCGCGAAATGCGCATTATCGGCAGCCGCAACGCAACACAAATAGATTTTGAAACAGTGGTGACCGCCATCGAGCAAGGCCTTATTCCAACCGAAAAATTAAACACTCACCAATCCAGCCTAGAGGGTTTAATCGATAATATTCCTTTATGGCTTACTGAAAAAAACGGATTAATTAAAGCTATTGCCCATATAAACTAGGCAAGTATTTAAGACTGCTCGAAATACCCGCGCAGCAATAAAAAAACCGATCAGCGCGAGCATGATCGGTTTTTTTATTCATCAATTTTAATTATTCGATTCAAACCGCGGGGCAATTAAGCCTCGCGTTTGGTCAAACTAAAACAATCACCTTATTTCTTTACCAAGAACTTATAAACAATCTTGTTATTGTACTCAACACCAGGTTGTAAAATTGTGCTTGGGAAATTTGCTTTGTTCGGTGAATCTGGGAAATGCTGTGGCTCCAATACGATTGCGCCACGATACACGAAGTTTACGCCCTTGCCACTCACCTTACCATCAAGGAAGTTGCCGCTATAAAACTGAACACCGGGCTCATCCGAGTAGACTTCCAATACGCGGCCTGATTTTGGATCATAGAAACGTACGTCCATCCCCCATTCGTTTTCAGTCTTTTTATTTAACACCCAATTGTGATCGTAACCGCCGCCATTTTTCAATTGCACATCGGACTGGCCAATTAATTTACCAATTGGTTGGCTAACCGTAAAATCAAAAGGAGTTCCCTTAACAGAGGGAAGCTCTCCCGTTGGAATTAAGGTTGCATCAATAGGTGTATAGCGGTCTGCATTAATGAAAAGCTCCTGGTCCAAAATAGTACCGCCCCCCGCCAAATTGAAATAGGGGTGTTGGGTCATATTTACAGGCGTTGCTTTATCCGTGGTTGCCTTAAATTTCAACTCAAACTCGTCATTATTGTTGAGTTCGTAGACAACGGTAGTCTTTAAATTTCCAGGATAACCTTGATCACCGTCAGGGCTAAAATGCGTTAAGGTGACGCCCACAGACTTTTCAGTTTTGAAAGGCTTTGCTTCCCAAAGGGTTTTATCAAAACCGACAGTACCACCGTGCAAATGATTGGGGCCATCATTTAATGTGAGCTGATACTTCTTACCTTCTAAAGTAAATTGTCCTTTACCGATGCGATTACCAAAGCGACCAATTACAGAACCAAAGAAGGATTTATTTTTTAAGTAACCGTCAACATCATTAAAACCCAAAATAATATCGCCCATTTTCCCGGCTCTATCTGGAATATTAATAGACGTAATGGTTCCGCCAAAATTTGATAACTTAACAACCACTCCATTCGCATTGGTTAAGGTGTACAGAGTAGTTTGCTCACCGCTTGGTAGTTTTCCAAAAGGCGCTTCGGTAACACTGAGTTGAGCTGCTGCTTTTGCCACTTCTACTTTTTTCACCGCAGTTGCAGTCGTAGTGTCTGCGTACGCCAATTGCGCACAGCCCAAGGCCACACAAACTGCCAATGTTAATTGTTTGAACTGCATAATTTTTCTCCTGTTATTATTGCAACGTTATTATCGTGAGGTAAAAAACAAAGACCTGTGATGCAATATCTTTCAAACATACATCACAGGTGAACTTTCAAATACAAATCACACACTACCGTTCAAATACGCATTACACGCCGTCTTTTAGGTGCGCGTGAAATACCATCTTTCAAATGCGCGTTACACGCCGTCTTTGAGGTGATAGTACGCAGCGTTGTGGCGCAACTCAGTTTTGAAAGCACGCACCGTGGTATCTGCATCAATCACTACAGCTTCAACACCAGCCATTTCTGCATAATCAACAATTTCATCAGAGGTTACGCCTTGGGTGTATGCACTGTGGTGCGCGCCACCGGCTTGAATCCAAGCTGCTGCTGAAATTTCAAGATTTGGGCGTGGCTCCCACAAGGCTTTCGCTACTGGCAACTTCGGTAATTCTTGTGCTGGCGTTACGGTATCAACTTCGTTAACAATCATACGGAAACGCGTACCTATATCAATCAACGAAATACACAAGGCTGGGCCTGCTTTGCCGGTGAAAATTAAACGTGCAATGTCATTGCGGCAACCGATGGTGTGCAAGTGAACTTCGAGTTTTGGTTTTGCTGCAGCAATTGATGGACAAACTTCCAACATGTGCGCACCCAATACTTGATCAGTACCGCCAAGTGAAGCACCACCAAAGTGGTAGGTGTAATCTTCCATAAAGGACGAACCACCCACACGACCTTTAGAAATCACTTTACAAATGTGTACCATGGCAGCGGTTTTCCAATCGCCTTCACCACCGTAACCAAAACCAGCAGCCATTAAGCGTTGTGTTGCCAAACCTGGCAGATTGGTAAGGCCGGTTAAGTTTTCGAAGCAGTTAGTGAACGCACCAAAGCCACCTTCCGTTAAAAACTTCAGCATTCCCAGTTCTAAACGCGCTTCGTTTTTCAGCATTTGAAATTGGTGCTCATCATCAAAAATCGCTGGGTTAACGTCGTAATCATTTTTGTAAATTTCAATTTGTGCAGCAACTTGTTCGTCAGTAACGGCATCAACCACTTTTTGTAAATCGCCCAAACCGTAGGCATGAACTTCATAACCAAAAGTAATTTGTGCAGATACTTTATCGCCATCTGTTACAGCCACTTGACGCATGTTATCGCCAAAGCGCGCCACTTTTAAGTTTTGGCTTGCGTACCAGCCCATAGCTACACGGCACCAACTGTCAATTTGCTTTTGAACAGATTCAGTCGCCCAGTGACCTACAACTACTTTGCGCTCTTGACGCAAACGCGTGCTTACATGGCCGAACTCGCGGTCGCCGTGCGCACTTTGGTTGAGGTTCATAAAGTTCATATTGATTTCTGCGAAAGGTAATTCCGCATTGAATTGGGTATGCAAGTGCATGTAAGGCTTGCTCAAAGCACGCAGGCCAGAGATCCACATTTTTGCAGGAGAGAAGGTGTGCATCCACAGAATCAAACCAACACAGTTAGGATTGCTGTTGGCCGCTTGGCATACCGCTAAAATTTCGCTTGGTGATTTTACGGTGTCTTGCGCAACAACTTTGATAGAAATATTGGCGGACTCGGTTAAACCAGCCGCAATTTTTTGACTGTTTTCAGCTACTTGCTTTAATACACCTGGGCCATACAAATGTTGTGAGCCAGTGACCAACCATACTTCTTTATCGCCGTAAACTTTCATTTTGATATCCTCAATAAAAAATTCTGTCTAAATTCAATAACGTCTTTTTCGCAAACTAACCGTAACTTGCAATTACTCATTCGACTAAAAAATTACTTCTGTCCGTAATAGGCATTTTTACCGTGCTTACGCAAATAGTGTTTATCAACAATGCCCTGCTTGAGCGCTACGGTGTTGGGCTGCAATGTTTTGGTGAGGTAAGCCATGCGCGCGATTTCTTCTAAAATTACCGCGTGGTAAACCGCATCTGCACCGCTCTTGCCCCACGTAAAAGGCGCGTGGCCAGCAACAATCACCATAGGCACTTCTTTAGGATTGCGCGTGGTAAAACAATCGGTAATTTGTACGCCGGTTTCTTCCTCATAGTCACGTTCGATTTGCTCATCGCTCATGACCGCCGTGCAAGGAATGTCGCCGTAGGCGTAATCTGCATGAGTGGTGCCGTAGCAAGGAATCGCTTGTTGCGTTTGCGCCCAAGCTGTTGCATAGGTTGAGTGTGTATGCGTAACACCGCCAATAGAATCAAAATGACGATACAAATGTGTGTGGGTTTTGGTATCCGATGAAGGGCGCATCTTGCCCTCAACAATGTT
>CAZZEV010000034.1:0-4401 GCA_964653305.1 uncultured Cellvibrionaceae bacterium
CTAATGCCTATATCGCGTGTGCGCGTGGTAGTATGGATGCAACTAAAGAAGACTCTAAATGACCGGTATACATTAACACCGCTGTTGCGCGTATTAAGCAAGGTAACCCAACAGAAAAAATGGATACCCTTTTCTTTGAGTTTACGGGTTACGGTGCGCACCCACGTGTGAAGCATCATCAAGTAAATGCTGCTAAATTGACAGCGTTTATTAAACAAAAAATGAATTGGTAGTTAATGGTTTTTTGCACGCGATACTCTTGTAGAGTAAGTGCTGATTTATGATTCGAAACCCTAGAGTCATGGATGACGACAGGGAGCTACAAGGATGTATTCATAAGCCACATCCATGTGGTTTACCCTTCGGGCAGCTACGCTGTGCAAATTGCTCCTACAATTTGTTATGCGTTTTCGGATCATAAAGCAGTGCTTGCGATCTACCGAATGATTTTCGCTCAAGTTTCATCCAAAATATTTATACAGTAATTTCGATATGCGTTTAATTTATACCTGTGTGTTTTATTTGGCTGTTCCGTTTATTTTGCTGCGTCTACTGTGGCGGGCATTTGCTGCGCCTGCCTATGCGAAACGCTGGAGCGAGCGCTTTGCATTTTTTAAACCACTTACGACGAATAAAAAAGTCATTTGGTTTCACACTGTGTCCGTGGGTGAGTTTATTGCGGCACTGCCGTTGATTAAACTATTACAAGCTCGCGAAGACGTTTTCTTGGTGGTCACCACTACCACGCCAACAGGTTCTGAGCGCGTGCGCGTCAGCTTGGGTGATAGCGTTTTTCATGTCTACGCCCCCTATGACTTGCCCGATGTGTTGGCGCGCTTTATTAAGCGTATAAAACCATCGCTGTTATTAATAATGGAAACAGAGCTGTGGCCAAATACCTTAGCCGCTTGCGCCAAATACAATATTCCTAGTTTATTGATTAATGCTCGCATGTCAGAAAAATCCGCTCGCGGCTACGAAAAATTTTCGGCTTTAACTCGCCCCATGTTGCAGAATTTATCCAGAGCTTTAGTGCAAAATAAAACGGATGCAGAACGTTTTTATCGCATCGGCCTGCCGCTTGCTAATACCGATATTACCGGCAATGTGAAATTTGATTTAACGCTAAGCGATGAGCTACGCCAAAAAGCCTTCGGATTAAAACAAGAATGGTCGCAGGCTGGCGACTATGTTTTATGGATAGCGGCCAGTACGCATCAAGGTGAAGATGAGATTATTCTGGATACCTTTGGGCAATGCCAACAAAACCCTGCGTTAAAAAATCTTCGCCTTGCCTTGGTTCCGCGCCACCCCGAGCGATTTAACAGTGTTGCGAATTTATGTGAGAGCCGTGGCTTTGTGATTGCAAGACGCAGCGCACAAATGGTGGCTACCGATACTCAAATTATTATCGGCGATACCATGGGTGAGTTGTTGCTAATGTTTGGCGCGAGCGATATTGCGTTTGTAGGCGGTAGCTTGGTGCCAAATGGCGGCCACAATTTCATTGAGCCAGCGGCTTGGCAATTGCCAATTCTCAGCGGCACTCACGTATTTAATTTTGCAGAAGTTGCGCGCCTGTTGGGCGATGCAGGTGCTTTAACCTTGGTCCCATCGGCCAATGAATTAGCACAGCAAGTTGAGCTACTTGTTTTGGATGTGGCTGAGCGGAACAAACGCGGTGCAGCCGCCTTGCGAGTTGCTAATGATAATCGCGGTGCATTAGACAGAACCCTAGAGCAAATCCTTCTTTTTATATAGCCGTATCTTCGTCCACTTCGTCTGCAATAAGCCATGAGTCTAAAAAGTAGTCTCTGTAAGCGCTAAGTCTGTTTTTTTCCAGCTCCCACTTTGCATTAATCTCCTTCAGTTTCAGTCAAAACGTAAAGTGGGAGGTTTCTTCATGCCTTCAAATCTCCCACTTTAACGCCAAACACCATTAGTTCAGTGCGGAGCCGAAAGTGGGAAGTTTTATCGTTATGGTTGAGTAAACATATTTTAAGTCACCGTTTAGATGTCAGTGACTTACTAAATATCGAAGATAAGAATAATGAAAATAGGTCGTTAAGGTTGTAGCTGACCTCATTATTTTTTCTATCCAATAACGATAATATTGAGATATACAAATATGAATAATGACATGTCAAGTAATCGGGTTTCTTCGTTAGGGAGGCCTTCTGGTAACAAAAAAAAACTGTCTGCTCTTCTCAAGACAGTCTTTGGTGCTGCGCTCATTGGGCATGTATCAAGCTTTGCCATGGCTGCAGTTCCACCACTAACCGTTAATGGAAACGCGGTACTCGTCGGGGGGCAAAAAGTCAGTCTTGAGGGGGCTTCATTGTTTTGGAGCACCACCGGTTGGGGGGCTGAAAAGTTCTATACGGCCGATTCGGTCAAGCGTATAAAAACTGAATTCAATGGCAATTTGGTTCGCGCCGCTATAGCCCATAAGCCATGCGATGGCGGATGCAGTGGTGGTGTTGAGGATGGCGATGCCAATTGGAATGCCAATATGGCACGTTTGGATACAGTAGTTCAGGCCGCAATCGACAATGATATGTATGTGATTGTTGACCTTCACAGCCACGAAGCTGCAAATAGCGAAACCAATAAACAATTTGCCGTCAAATTTTTTGAAGCAGTTGCTCGCAAATGGGGTGGCCACAACAATGTTATTTATGAATTGTATAACGAGCCTTTAAATCGAAGCTGGGATAACGAGCTCAAGCCCTATGCTGAATTTGTCGGTGGAAAAATTCGTGCGATAGACCCTGATAACCTAATTATCATGGGTACGCCGAATTGGTCGCAAGACGTTGATGTGGCTTCAAGGAACAAGGCTAATGTTTCTAATCTGGCATACACCATTCATTTCTACGCTGACACTCACAGAGGGGAGCTTAGAGATAAGGTAAGAACAGCCCTCAATAACGGTGCTGCATTATTTGCCACAGAATGGGGTTCAGCTCACGCCAATGGTCGTGGAACAGTCAACCGTTTCGAGACGATGGAATGGGTCAAGCTTTTGCGTGAGAACGGTATCAGCATGGCTGGATGGGCGTTCCATGATAAAGAGCGTGATCAAGCTACGGGTGAGATTGAGACCTCGTCGTTCTTTAATACTAACGGCAGTATGAAAGAGTCTGGCGTCATCTTCAAAGAAATTTTGGCGAGCCGTGAGCCTATTGTTAGTGGGCCAATCGCCCCAAGACCTGTTTGCAATGCTGTTCAAGTACCCTCAAAAATTCAGGCAGAAGGTTATTGTTCCGAAGTTGGAACTAAAACTGAAAGCACTACCGATACTGGCGGTGGTGTGAATGTTGGGTGGCTAGACGCTGGAGACCAGCTGACCTACAAAGTGTTTGTGGAAACGGCGGGCACATACCAATTAAATCTTCGTTATGCCTCTTTAACCAATGGCTTGGGCTTGCAAATTGATACTCCTATGGAGTCAGTCAACGCCTCAGCGGTTAAGACGGATGGATGGCAAAATTGGGCGACTCACAAAACGACACAGTTTTTACTGGATTCCGGAGACCAAGAAATTGTTCTAACAGCAACTAACAGTGGTTTCAATCTGAACTGGATTGAGTTTGTACCTGTCAGTGATGTGCCAACACCAACACCAACACCATCGCCTTCGGTGCTTCCTTTGTCTGTCAGCGGTAACAAAATCATGATGGGTAGCGAGCCTACCAGTTTTGCAGGTGCTAGCTTCTTTTGGAGCAGTATGGGTGGTGACCGTTACTACAATGCGAACGTGGTTTCCTGGTTGAAAAAAGATTGGGGTGCAAAAGTAGTTCGTGCCGCTATGGGTGTTGATGAGGGAGATACCAAATATCTAACCAATAAAGCATTCCAAAAAGGTTTGGTCGACACTGTTGTCAATGCGGCTGTTGCTAATGATATCTACGTGATAATTGATTGGCATACCCATCATGCAGAGGATAACCCAGATGAAGCTGTAGCCTTCTTCAGTGAGATGTCTAAAAAATACGGTCACTTGCCTAACGTAATTTATGAGGTTTATAACGAGCCACTGGGTAATACCTCTTGGAGCGGTACTATTAAACCTTATGCCATCAAAGTGATTAATGCGATTCGCGCCAACGATCCGGATAACCTCATTATTGTTGGTACGCGTATGTACTCACAATTTGTGGAAGAGGCAGCTGATGATCGTATTGCCGGTACCAATATCGCATACACCTTGCATTATTACGTGGGTGCACATGGTGCGAGCACGCGTGCAGGTGCAAAACGCGCATTAGATAAAGGTGTTGCGCTTTTTGTTACCGAGTGGGGTATTTGGCCTCCATGCTCCTTTAGTACGCCTGATGCATTACCTTGTAGAGGCGATAATAACTATTTTGATTTCCTGAGTGCTGCAGAGCAAGCTGA
>CAZZEV010000034.1:4411-16522 GCA_964653305.1 uncultured Cellvibrionaceae bacterium
GCTGAAGTAGATGCTTGGAAAAACTTTATGGTTGCCAACCATATTCCGAGTGCCGCTTGGTCTATTGCTGATAAAGCAGAGCCTTCTTCTTACCTTTATGCAAATGCCAGTACCCAAGGCAACTGGACTGATGCCAATTTGACCGGTTCAGGTAAAGCAGTGAAGAAAATGATCAAGGAAATTAATGGTGTGGTAACGCCTCCTCCTGTGTGTGTCAATGTCACTATGCCAGGCAAGGTTCAAGCTGAAGCTTTCTGCTCGCAGAATGGTGTACAAACTGAACCAACCACTGATATTGATGGTGGTGAAAATGTGGGTTGGATGGATGCCGGGGACACCTTGACCTATGGCGTGACAATTCCAACCGCAGGTACTTACACCATTAAATACCGTGTTGCATCAAGTGTTAATGGCGCCTTCTTCCAGTTACAAGATCAAATCGGCTCTAACATCTATGATGTGGTTCAAGCAGCAGCGACTGGCGGATGGCAAAATTGGACGACTGTTACCAAAACAGTGAACCTGCAAGCAGGCGATCAAAAATTGGTGATTAAAGCGACTGGTGGTGGCTGGAATATCAACTGGTTTGAGTTGACTCAAGGTGGTACACCAACACCAACGCCAACACCAACACCAACACCAACGCCAACGCCTGAATTCCCTTGTAATTCTGGCAATTCCGCTAACAGTGGTGGCAACCCCACAGGTGTATCTCAAGGTAAATGCGTGGCTTACACCATGTCGCCTTGGGGCACTTTGCAGTTGGGTTCTTGGAATGCGCCGGCTGGTGTTCGCTATGACGTACGCAACTGTAATGGTGTAATCACTAAAGATGTGGTGCAGGTACAGAACGGATTTACCACTGTGCCAACTGGCACTAATGGTTGTACTCATTATATTCATGTGAAACAAGCTTCAAGTCCGTTTACTTTACAATTTGGTAGCTGGTAATAAAGTTGCAGTACGATTTTTAATTCTCCGTTATGCACTAAGCTTCACATCAATTGATGTGAAGCTTTTTTATGTGAAGTTTTTTTATGTGGAGTCGCGTTATGCGAAACATAAAACTTAAAACGATTGTTAATATATTTTTTAATTATTTTTTTTAATTCATACATTTTCGAATGAGGCTATTTGCTCTCCCCCTTTTTTATAGAGGGTAACTAAAGCCACATTCTAATAAGGTGGATATTTATTTCGTAGGAAGTCTTTTGCACGGTATGAATTTAATACCGTGCGTTTTTAACGCATGTATCTAGAGTTTGGAAGATGAGCCAATCCGCTATGTTCAATTTCGTAATAAAAAGCGCTATCTGTTTTTTGACTTTACTTTTGTTGATGAGCCACAGTTTGATTTGCAGTGCGCAATCAAGCAACTACCTATGGAGAAATATCCCCATAGGTGGTGGAGGCTATGTTACTGGCATTGAGTTTCATCCATCTGAACCTAATCTGATCTATGCGCGTACTGACGTAGGTGGCGCATTTCGGTGGAGTGAAGGTGAGCAAAAATGGATTTCATTGGGAGACCAGATCACTCGTGATCATCGCGATGATATGGGGGTGCTAAGTATTGCGCTTGATGCAAATAATGCTGAGCGAATTTACCTCCTAACAGGTTTGTATATTCAAGAATGGGCACCGAAAGGAGCTCTATTGTCATCGACCGATCGCGGGCGTACATGGTCACGTGTTGTGCTTCCATTTAAGGTGGGAGGCAACGAAGATGGACGAGGGGCTGGCGAGCGGTTGGTGGTAGATCCGCAGATGTCATCATATATATTGGCAGGCTCAAATCAGGAAGGCCTATGGCAGAGTAATGACCATGGGGAAAATTGGAGTCGAATAACATCATTGCCCGAGAATAAAATAAACTTTGTTATTTTTAATGCAGATAAAAATAAACGCGGTGAAAAAACAAAGGATATTTTTGTTGCAGTTAATAATAAAGAGAATCCGTTATACCGTACCCGCGATGGTGGCGCGACATGGGTCCCAGTAAAAACAAGTTTTTCCGATTCGGTATTTCATCGTGCCGTGATGGCAGATCAATTTCTGTATCTTGCCGCTAGCAATGCAATTGGACCCAATGGAATCAATACTGGCGCGCTTTGGCGTTACGATGTAGTCACCGGATTGTGGCGAAATATGTTGTTCCCTAAAGGGCAGGGTGGCATTAGTGGAATCAGTGTTGACCCCAGGAATTCTAAACGTATCTTGGCGTCAACCACCAATCGATGGTACCCCCATGATGAAGTTTTCTTGAGTGATAATAGCGGTGATCAATGGCGGCCGTTACTGGCTGGGGCGCAATTTGATCATGGCAATTCAGCCTATGTAAAAGAACACGTACCACACTGGCTTACCGATATTAAAATTGATCCGTTTAATGCCAACCGAGTTTTTTTTGTAACAGGCTATGGCGTGTATGAAACGCGAGATCTTAACGCTGAGCCCCTACCTAAATGGCGGTTTCAGAGTGATGGTCTTGAAGAGACTGTCATTCTTGAGTTAATTAGCCCACCGAAGGGCGCATCATTGTTGAGTGTAATGGGTGATCTCGGAGGGTTTCGTCACGATGATCTAAAAAGCTCTCCGCTAGGTGGAAAATTTAAACCCGAGCTGGGAAGCAATAACAGTATTGCATTCGCCTACAAAAAACCGCACTTAATGACCCGTACAATTGAGCAAGGAAAAACCACGCACGGTGCCTTTTCTAACGATGGAGGTATTACGTGGAGTTTATTTCAATCTGAACCAGAGGGAGCACGAGGAGGTCAGGTAGCCTTGAGTGCAAATGGATCTACAATAGTGTGGGCTCCCGACGCCAGCGATACATTTTTTTCAAGCGATAATGGAAACACATGGTTGCCCAGTAAAAGCGTGCGCTCTGGCTTAAAGCCCATTGCGGATACCTATAAAAATAATGTGTTTTACGCCTACGATGCTGAGCAGGGAGAAATTTATGTGAGTGAAAATGAAGCGCGTAGTTTTAATAAAATTGAACATAGGCTGCCGAGCTTGCCTAAGTGGAAGCTGCAAGACGGAAACTTGCGAGCTGTACCAGGGCGTGCCGGTCATTTTTTTGTTACAACAGGAGCAGGGCTTTATCGTTCAAAGGATTATGGCAAGTCCGTTACCTTATTGAATAGTGTGAATGAGTCTTACTTGATTGCGTTTGGAAAGGCGAAACAGGCTAATCATTATCCTTCTATTTATTTGTGGGGAAAGGTGGCAAATGAAATCGGCTTTTTTCGTTCAGACGATGAAGGAATGAATTGGCTTAAGCTGAACGACGATATGCATCAATATGGAAGTGCCCGTTGTATTGCCGGTGATATGCAAACCTACAATCGGTTTTATATAGGGACTAGCGGTCAGGGTATTATTGTGGGTGAATATAATGGCGAGATTATACGCTAGTGCAAGCTATTTTTTTGGTGGCTTTTGCATCAACTTTTTTAGTTGTAGTTCTCGGTACTCTGTAGGCGTAAAGTCAGTCGCTTTTTTAAAGTAACGTGCAAAAGTTGATTCGCTGTTAAACCCAGATTTCGCAATTACATCGGCAATTTTGTATGACTCGAATTCTGGGGTGGACAGTAAGTGAATAGCTACCTTTATGCGATGGCTATTAATGAATTCAAAGAAGTTCTGACGGTAGTAAGTGTTTAGTATCCCAGTAACGTCGCGCGGCTTTAACCCTATGCGAGCTGAAAATCGATCAAGGTTTATCTTCGCATCTAGGTGAAGTTTTTCTTCGCGAATGCCTTTTTCTATGGCAAATATTTTCTCAGGTTCAATATTGGGCACCACATCAGCAGATTTCTCCTTTAATAAAGACTCTTTATGCAATATCTTTCTGGTGGTTAATAATCCGTATAAAAGCATGGCGTTTACTAAGAAAGTTGACAGATAGTCAGCGGTCATTCCCATTAAGTTACTGGCTTCTCCACTAATGTATGCCCCTAGAAAATAGCCCGCAATTGACCATACTTCGATTAATAGAAAACCACCGAGAACGATATTGGGCAACATGAAATTTTCGGTGTGTAATTCATGAGTCTTCGTTCTTGCGTTCAATCTGAATTTATATTCAGAAAAAATACACGCCGCAACATAGGTTATTGGTAGGCAACGTAAAATGGCCCATGCAAAGTTAACAGCGTGGTGTGTGCCTGGTGAAAGGTTTTGCTTGTTCCACGGCAACCACGCACTTGCGCTAACATCAAACCAAACAATTACCAGCGCTGTGATTGTGGCAGGTAAAACATGAAGACTATTAATCCACTTGAATAAATGTATTTGGTTCGAAAGCGATTTAAAGTAGAAATAGAGCACGGGGCCTTGCAATAGTGTAGATATTGCAAGTAGGGCGGTCGGGAGTGTGCTGCTTGCAATAGGTTGTGTTTGTAAGTAACTGTTCCAAATAATAAAGGTTGTGGAAATTATTCCGCCAGTCAAAAAAAAGAATGTAATTAGTAGGCTGCGGGACTGATGGTTCTTGGTGGGTATAATCTTTAAAATAATGCATAGCAAGAAGGATTCAAGCGCAGTCAGTATTAAAGTTGTATCGTGCAGGCTAAAAAAGGAAAAATGACTGTTCATATTGGCTTCTTATATAGTCTTATTCGCTTATCGAAAGATGAAAACTTCTAATTTTCCAGTTTCTATTCAGTAATGCGATTTTATCAGTAAAGTCATCTAATGTGAGCAACCTACTTTAAAATCAATATGATAGTGTTCGTCATGGCGAACCCAAGGCTTTTTAACTGAAAAGGCGATGTGATTTTTAAGTGCTTTACCAGTAGGCGTTAGAAATAATTGCTTTTGAAATTCGTTGTCAAAAATAACCACTGAAATTCCAATCCCTTCTTTAATTGCTGCGGTATTGATTGCTTCTATATGTTTGGCAATGGATTCAAAATCTATAGTCAAATCTTTGTAGGTGGCTGTGCTATTAAACTCAATGTTGTAGCCAAGCTTGTTGGTGACGCCAATATCCAGTTGCTCGCTTTTTCCCTTGCTATCAACCACAGGCACAAAAAAATCTATTGATAGTCCATTAGTATGGGTTTTATGGGGTTTGAATCTACCGCCATTTTCAAACCCTGTTTCCCCGTAAATGTAAGTAACAGTTGGGTTTGAATGCTCCAAGTTTTTATAAGCCGCCAAAATGACACGATAAACCTCGCTGTGAACGTAGGTTCTGCCTGCTACAACGCCTAAGGTACTGTAAGCCTCAAAGTTTTTACCACTGCTAGGCAGCTGCCAGCCATTTTCTAGTTTCCCATTTGCGGTTCCACCAAAACACTTGCTTTCAGATTTGCTAAAACACGGAAGTGAATATGCCAAACAAAAACTTAATAAAAGAATACGAATCATGGGGAGGTTAATCGGTAGTGTGAGAACGCAGACTATATATCCCCATCTGACTAATTCCAAGTATTGCTAGGGCTGAAAACTTTCCCCTTGCGCGTGTATAATCTCGCGTCTTTAATTCATCGTATTTCAACACCACAACCTATCGGATACCGCTATGTTTGAAACTCTGCCTTTATTGCCCGCTGACCCCATTCTCGGTTTAAGTATTGCTTATGCAAAAGATACCAATCCACTCAAAGTAGATTTGGGCGTAGGTGTTTATAAAAATAATGTGGGTGTAACGCCCATTATGGCAGCAGTAGCAGAAGCAGAAAAAATTCGTATTAAACATGAAACAACTAAGGCTTATACGCCGCCTGCGGGTTACCCTGGTGCCAATGAGGCGTCTACAAAATTAGTATTCGGTGAAGGGCACCTAGCCGTAGAGTCAAATCGCGTACGCACTGTGCAAACGCCGGGCGGCTGTGGTGCGCTACGTGTTGCGGCTGAATTAATTCAGCGCGCTAAGCCGGGTGCAAATCTTTGGGTGAGTATTCCCACGTGGGCTAACCATATTCCACTCTTAGGTAGTGCGGGTTTAAAGCTACGCGAATATCCCTATTACGATTACAAGTCTCACAGTATTGATTTCGTTGCGATGATGGAAACTCTGAAGCAAGTACCGCGCGGCGATTTGGTGTTGCTGCATGCGTGCTGTCACAACCCGAGCGGTGCAGATTTAACGCGCGCGCAGTGGGATCAAGTTGCTGATTTGTGTGAAGCCAATGGTTTAATTCCCTTTGTGGACATGGCGTATCAAGGTTTTGGCGAAGGTTTGGAAGAAGATACTTATGGTTTGCGTATGTTGTCTGCGCGTTTACCCGAAGTAATTGTAGCGACTTCTTTCTCCAAAAACTTCGGTTTGTATCGTGAACGCACGGCGGCTTTAAGTTTTGTATTTGCCGATGAACAACAAGCCGATGCAGGCTTGAGTAATTTGTTAAGTGTAGCCCGTTCAATTTATTCTATGCCGCCCGCACACGGTGCAGCACTGGTGGATATTATTTTACACAGCACTGAATTAACCAAAGTGTGGAGCGATGAATTAACGCTTATGCGCGAACGTATTGCTGGTTTGCGTGTGAATTTAGTGCAGACGTTAAATCAATTGCAAACCCAGCGCGATTTCAGTTTTATCGCCAACGAACGCGGTATGTTCTCATTCTTGGGTTTGAGTGTTGAGCAAGTTCATAGACTCAAAAATGACTACAGCATCTATATGACCGATACTAGCCGTATTAGTGTTGCAGGTTTAACGGTAGAAAAAATGGATTATGTGAGCAAAGCGATTGTGTCAGTGTTGTAAGTTCGTACATCCAATCGTGTAATAAAAAGGGCGAGCGCATTCAAATGTTGCTCGCTTTTTTTATGGATGTTTGAGTTATGCTAGTCAATATCTGCCCTTGATCCATACTTACGCAATCCTAATACGGTATTCGATACACTAAGTTATGAACTCTATTCTTATCGCACCTTCTTCCCCTAAAAAATCCTTCTACTGGCTGGGCGTAGCGATTTGGCTTGTGGGTTGGGTTGCGATTTATGCGCTCGATAAACACCTTGATGTTAATAATTTAGCGATGTTGCTGGTACTGGCCTCCGCTTTGGCGGCCGTATGTTTGCCTTGGCGAGCATCTGTACTCTTGACGATTATTTTTGTGTTGGTGTTCGATTGGTTTTTTATTCCGCCGCGGGGCACTTTCGCTATTGATCTTCATCAGCATGCCTTGATGTTGTTGGTGGTGTTGGTAGTGAATTTAATGGTGGTGAGTTTAATGGCGATATTGCGCGCACAATCTGCGCGAGCTTTGCGTCATGCGAGTGAAGCCGATATTTTACGGCGGTGGAGTGATTTGTTATTGGAATCGTCAAAACCGCAAGAGCATCTGCAAGAGCTGCAAAAATTGTTAGCGGAGCTCAGCGGGAGAAATGTCACGCTGTTGGTATTAAAAGACGCGTTGCCCGCAATCGACGATTTTCAAAAGGTATGGCTTTTAGGGGATGCCGGTATTGAACAGCGCCACGCGCTTTGGCATTGCACACGCAATAACCAGCCATTGGGGCGTGGCACCGGACGCTATGAAATGTTTTCAGATGTGTATTTGCCACTGCGTGCACGGGGCCATGCATTAGGTGCCGTCTTGCTTAGCAATTTTGCAGTACATGATTTCTCTACTCGCGTACACTTACAGGCGATTTGTGATCAATTTGGTACCGCACTTGAGCGCTACAATTTGCATCAGCAAGATATCAAAGCACGTGAAGCTGCACAGTCGCAGTTGGTGCGCAATAATCTGCTCGCCGCAATATCCCACGATTACCGCACGCCCTTGGCGACCATTATGGGCGCTGCATCCTCGCTCAATGAGCAAACTGAAAAATTAGATGCTGTACAGCAACAACAGTTGGTACGCCGCATTTACGATGAAGCTGAACGCTTAAATACAATGACCCATAATATTTTGCAGCTGGCACGATTAGATGCGGATAATCACCTCGCATGCGATTGGCAATCAGCAGAAGAAATATTGGGTGAATTAATGCGGCGATGGCGTGGCAGGCAATTGGGGCATCGCCTGCATGTTCGGTTAGATGATGGTTTGCCTTTGTTATGGTGCGATGCTGTTTTAATTGGCCAGCTATTAGAAAATCTCGTGGATAATGCGCTTAAATATAGCCCAGATGATTCGCCGGTTTTTGTTCATGCTGTACTAAATATTCAAGCCGAACCTAATTGTTTTTCAATATCCGTAAGTGATAAAGGGCAGGGCATAGACTCGCGCTGGCGCGATAAAATTTTCGAGCCTTTTCAGCGAGGGCCGATTGAAACAGATGGCAAACAAACGCTAGGTGCGGGCGTTGGCTTGGCGCTTTGCCGAGCCATTGCTCGGGCGCATGGTGGTGATATCAAAATTGATTGCCCAGCGTCTGGCGGCAGTATTTTTGAATTGTGTTTACCTTTACGCGAATTACCAGCCGAACATCATTTAATCCAAGAGTTGCATAAAAATTCAGGTGATCGCCCATGAGTACTCATGTGTTGTTGGTAGAAGACGATCGCGAATTGCGTGCAACTCTGCGTGATGCTTTGCTGTTAGAAGGCTACAAGCTGATTACAGCGGCGAGTTTGTCTGAAGCTATTGCGATTGCGACTAATGCGCAGAGTGCAGGTAATAAATTAGATTTGGTTTTATTGGATTTAGGTCTGCCCGATGGCGATGGCGAAACTCTGCTCAGGCAATTGCGTAAGCAATTAAATACACCGGTTATTGTTATTTCTGCCCGCGAACAAGAAGGCCAAAAAATTCGCTTGCTAGATTTAGGTGCTGACGATTATTTAGTAAAACCGTTCGGCATAGGCGAATTGCTTGCACGTATGCGCGTAGCGCTACGCCATAAAGGTGTGCCAGTCAGTACATCCATTACACAATACAATAAAGCCGGTGTGAATATTGATTTAGCCACGCACTCTGTAACGCGCAATGGCGAACAAGTTCATTTAACGCCCACAGAATTTAATTTGTTAGCGCGCTTGGTACGCAGCGCTGGCCGCGTGGTTACCCACCGCCAATTATTAAATGATGTATGGGGTGCAGAGTTTATCGACCACACCCATTATTTACGTTTGTATATGGCGCAGTTACGCGCGAAGTTGGAAGTAGATTCTGCTGATCCGGTTTTGTTATTAACCGAAGCGGGCGTGGGCTATAGATTGGCTGATGATGAGTAGCTTGTTTAAGTACACCATTTCATCGTTTCCATAATTAAATCCTAACACAATCCTAACACCCCACCTGCCACACTCACTCTGACACTAACCGCCAGAGGAGTTTTTGGCATGACAGCTCAATCTATTTCCTCGCAAACGCCAGCCATCAATACGCATAAAAAACTAAAATCCCAAGGTACAGCTGCGTTAACGATTGGCGCGTTGGGTGTTGTTTATGGCGATATCGGCACCAGCCCGCTGTATACCTTTCAAGGAATTTTTAGCCCAGCAACCGGCGTGGCTTTAGATGTGCCGCATATTACCGGTGCAGTCTCCGCCATTGTGTGGGCGCTTATGTTGGTGGTTACACTCAAATACGTTGTGCTAATTTTACGTGCAGATAATCGCGGTGAGGGTGGCGTTGTAGCCTTGAGTGCTTTAGCCGCGCAATCTACAGAAAAATATCCGCGCTTGCGTTCTTATTTACTGCTATTGGGATTATTTGGCGCAACACTTTTTTATGGCGATAGTGTAATTACACCTGCAATTTCTGTGTTGGGTGCTATGGAAGGTTTAACGGTAGTTACACCAACCTTAACGCCCTTTGTTGTACCTATAACACTCAGTATTTTAGTGGGTTTATTTTTAGTGCAGCGCAAAGGCACAGGTGTCGTAGGCAAAGTGTTTGGGCCCTTGATGATACTGTGGTTTTCGGTGCTTGCGGTTTCAGGTAGTTATCATATTGTGCAGCAGCCAGAAATTTTGCACGCGCTAAATCCACTTTACGCATGGCATTTTTTGTGTGAGCGCGGTTGGTTTGCATTTGCCGTTTTGGGTGCAATTGTATTGGCGCTTACCGGTGCAGAAGCGCTCTATGCAGATATGGGTCATTTTGGCCGCAAGCCGATTCAGTTGGCGTGGGTGTCTATGGCTTTGCCCGCACTTGCATTAAATTATTTAGGTCAAGGTGCTTTGTTGTTGAGTGACCCGAGTGCGATTTCAAATCCTTTCTATAATTTATTTCCATCCGTATTAATCTGGCCTGCCGTCATTATTGCAACTATCGCGGCGATTATTGCATCGCAAGCGGTTATTTCCGGTGCTTACTCGGTCACGCGACAAGCCATTCAATTGGGTTTTTTACCGCGCATGTCGGTATTGCATACGTCGGCCAATGAATCGGGGCAGATTTATTTACCCGCGGTGAATTGGGTTTTATTGGCAGGTGTTTTGGGCGCGGTGGCTATTTTTGGTAATGCTTCTGCGTTGGCGGCGGCTTATGGTATTGCGGTGACATTAACGATGATGATTACCACACTGTTAACTTTTTTTGTGGTGCGTTACCGTTGGAATTTTCCGGCACCAATAACTTTTTTAGCCACAGGTTTTTTCTTAATCATCGATTTTGCATTAATTGCAGGCTGTATGATTAAATTTTTCGACGGCGGTTGGTTTCCATTAGCCTTGGGCGGCTTGTTATTTTTGTTGATGACAACGTGGCGTCGTGGCCGCAATATTGTGTTGGCTACAATTCGCAAAGAGGGCGTTGATTTACAGGCGTTTATCGCAACGCTAAATCCTGCGGAGATTCAACGTGCGGCGCGTGTGGCTATGTATCCTGTTGCTTACCCCTCAACAGTTCCACAAGCATTGCTGCACAATCTTAAGCACAACCAAGTTTTGCATGAGCGCAACATTATTCTCACGGTGATCTTTGCCGATGTGCCTTGGGTGAACGAATCTGAACGCGTGCAGGTGGATGATTTAGATAAAAGCTTTTGGCGAGTGACATTGCGCTTTGGTTTTATGGATGCACCCGATGTCCCCCACGCCTTAAAACTGTGTGAAGCCTTTGGTTTAAGTATTCCACTCTTTCAAACAAGCTATTTTTTAAGTCGCGAAACTATTGTGGCTACACCAGGGAGTGGCATGGCGCTGTGGCGTGAGCATTTGTTTGCCACTATGAGCCGCAATGCCAGTGGTGTGGTGGAATTTTTTAGATTGCCAGATAATGCAGTAGTGGAGCTGGGAACTCGGGTGCAGATTTAACATGATAAAGGCGAGCGCATGGCTCGCCTTTTTTTGGTTCTTCGTTATTGCGCTACTCGATCCACTATTCCTTGTAAAAGTTCTTCCAATATCTCTCTAAATCGGCTATTCCTATACCAGTTGCAGCTTATGAGTCGCATCAGTGATTTGACTTGTTACACTCAGGAACTACATCCTTTTAGGTGATTCCTCTTTTCTATTTAAGAAGTTAGTCAAGAAGCTAGTGCTGCTTCTTGATGATCACCTACTTAATTGTTTATTGAATAAAAACTAAGCGAAATTTTTATGAAAAACTCTCGTCGCCCTTTAGATGGCATTCGCATTATCGAAATTGGTCAATTGCTCGCTGGTCCTTTCGCGGGTTGCATGCTTGCGTATTTCGGTGCAGAGGTTATAAAAATCGAACCGCCAGAGGGCGACCCGATTCGTGGCTGGCGCCTACTCGAAAATGGTACCTCACATTGGTGGCGTAGTATTGGTCGCAATAAAAAAAGTATCACGCTTGATTTAAAAAAATCAGAAGGCCAAGCAATCGCACGGCAGCTCATTGATTCTGCCGATGTAGTGATTGAAAACTTCCGCCCCGGTGTTATGGAAGGCTGGGGCTTAGGGCCAGATGAGATTAAAAAGACCAACCCCAAACTTGTTTACGCACGCATTTCCGGTTACGGCCAAACAGGCCCTTATGCGAGCAAGCCGGGTTTTGCCTCTGTGTGCGAAGGCATGAGTGGCTTTCGGTACGTAAATGGTTTTGCCGACCAAGCGCCAGTGCGCCCCAATTTAAGTATTGGCGATACTATTTCTGGTATACACGCTGCGCTCGGTATTGCGTTGGCATTACTGGAGCGTGAAAGAAATAACGATGGCGATGGTCAAGTAGTGGATGTCGCGCTTTACGAATCTATGTTTAATTTAATGGAAGCGGTAGTGCC
>CAZZEV010000035.1:0-2696 GCA_964653305.1 uncultured Cellvibrionaceae bacterium
TCACCCATTTTAGGTTTAGAAGTCGCCGGTGAAATTACCGAAATTGGTAAAGATGTCACTGAGTGGAAAATCGGCGATAAAGTGTGCGCCTTGGTAAATGGCGGCGGTTACGCGGAATATGCAGTTGCTCCTGCAGCACAGTGTTTACCCATTCCCGATAATTTCTCATTTGCCCAAGCCGCCGCATTACCCGAAACATTTTTCACCGTCTGGCACAATCTGTTTCAACGCGCGCAACTAAAAGCAGGCGAGACTTTGTTGGTTCACGGCGGCACTAGCGGCATAGGTACAACTGCAATCCAATTGGCAGTTGCATTTGGCGTAAACGTTTTTGCAACCGCAGGCTCAATGGAAAAATGCCAAGCGATTACATCACTCGGTGCGGTGGCGATTAATTATCGTGAGCAAGATTTTGTGGCAGAAATAAAAACACAAACCCAAGGGCAGGGCGTAAATGTAATTTTAGATATGGTCGGCGGCGATTATATCCAACGCAATTTTTCAGCTGCCGCTAAAGATGCGCGGATTGTAAATATCGCCTTTTTAAATGGCAGTAAAACTGAATTGGATTTAATGCCGTTGATGTTAAAGCGGCTAACACTTACAGGCTCAACTCTGCGTGCGCAATCGCCACAGATTAAAGCGAAAATCGCACAAGAATTAAAAAAGCAGGTCTGGCCGCTATTAGACCAACAAAAAATAAAACCCATTATTGATTCGGTTTTTTCATTCAGTGAAGTTGCCAAGGCTCACGAGCGAATGGAATCGAGTCAGCATATTGGGAAGATAATATTAACTTAAGGTCGAGCCTATGCTCGGCTTTGTTGTTTTAGGTATACTGCATTTTTATTGATTAATGCCAAGGGCTGCACATGACACATTTAGAAAACTTCCCCATCGCAGAATTATCCGTTGGTCTTTCCAAAACCTACCGTAAAACGCTTACTGAAAAAGATGTGATTTTATTCGCCGCTTGCTCTGGCGATGTGAACCCTGTGCATCTTGATAAGGCTTATGCCGCAACCACAGCCTTTGGTGAGCCCATTGCGCACGGCATGTGGACCGGTGCGTTAATTTCTGCCGCAATTGCGACGCAATTACCTGGGCCAGGTTCTGTATATCGCAGCCAGAGTTTAAGTTTTAAGCACCCTGTAAAAATTGGCGATACAGTAACCGTGACGCTCACCATTAGTGAAATTAAAGAGCGCGTAAAATTGGTGACATTGGATTGCGAAGCGCACAATCAGGATGGAAAGTTAATAGCGAAAGGTGTTGCGGAAGTGATTGCGCCAAGTGAAAAGCAAGTTCTGGAAATGCCAGTGTTGCCGGAAATTGATATTAAAAATTAATTATGTTGCCTTAAAGGATCTCATAAGAAAAAGCGCATATTGTTATGCGCTTTTTAATTTACTCCGCTTCTTCATCTTCTTCACAGGCTGCTGCAATCGGCCAGCCGCCAAACTCTTTCCATTTGTTCACAATCAAACAAAATAGATCAGCTGTTTTTTCGGCGTCATAAGCGGCGGAATGGGCTGCGCTGTTGCTGAACTCTAAACCGGCGCAACGGCAGGCTTTAGCGAGTACGGTTTGGCCAAAGGCGAGGCCGGCGAGGGTGGCGGTATCAAAAACGCTGAACGGGTGAAACGGGCTGCGTTTAATATCGCAACGTTCAATCGCGGCGTTTAAAAAATTTAAATCGAAGTGTGCGTTGTGGCCAACGACTACCGCGCGGGTGCAGCCATTTTCTTTTACGGAGCGACGCACTGCTTGCATCATATCGGTTAGCGCCATTAATTCTGGCTCGGCCATACGGTCGGGGCTGTCGAGATCTATGCCGGTGAAATCCAATGCGGCTTTTTCGATATTGGCACCTTCAAAGGGTTCAATGTGAAACGAAAAAGTTTCATGGCGATGCATAACGCCGTCTTCATCCAAGCGTACGGTTACCGCTGCAATTTCTAAGAGCGCATCGGTTTCCGAATTAAAACCACCGGTTTCTACATCGATAATCACGGGCAAAAAGCCGCGAAAACGTTGCGCCAAGGGCGATGATGGATCTTTTGGATTCTCAGGTGGATTCACTGGATTGCCTTAAATGTAAATATAAATGGTTTATGCGGTTTGCAATTGCCAGCGCAAGTTTTCACCTGCTCGCAGGGGGACTAAAGTGGTGTCGGCAAAGGCGAGTGTTTCTGGCGCTTGCCATTCGCGTTTCACCAAAGTGATCTTATCGGTGTTGCGCGGTAACTGATAAAAATCTGGGCCAAAGTGACTTGCGAAACCTTCCAGCTTATCTAGCGCACCCGCGTCTTCAAAGGCTTCGGCGTAGAGTTCAATTGCTGCATAGGCGGTGTAGCTACCGGCGCAACCGCAGGCTGCTTCTTTTTTGTCTTTTGCATGGGGTGCAGAATCAGTGCCTAAGAAGAACTTTGGGTTGCCGCTAATGGCAGCTTTAATCAAGGCTTCTTGGTGGGTATTGCGCTTTAAAATTGGCAAGCAGTAATAATGCGGGCGAATACCGCCAGCCAGCATATGATTGCGATTGTAGAGCAGGTGATGCGCGGTGATAGTCGCCGCTACATTGGCTGGCGCTGCGGCCACAAACTCAGCCGAATCTGAAGTGGTGATATGTTCTAACACCATTTTCAATTCAGGAAAGGTGCTTACCCCTGTGAGTTAGATGGCGTAAAGGTTGC